>NZ_CAWNZT010000253.1:0-1279 GCF_963878965.1 Aeromonas sp. HMWF015
CACCCGCATTGTAGCGGCAGCGATAACCAGGGCGAATGCGCCAGTGATCCTGCGTCCTACCTGCAAGGCCCGACCGCTATGGCCGAGGGAGACTCGCGCGATCATGCCCAGGATCATGGTGCCCATACCGCCTGCGCTGAGCAGGTGACTGGCCATCGACAACGTGATGGGCAGACCCGCGCTATGTGCCGCAAGGGAGAGCAGGCCAAGAGGGATAAACAGATAGGCGAGATGGAGTGACCACAGCAGGGGATGCGCAAGGGTCGATGGCAGATGCCAACGTAGTTGCCGCCACAGATGCAAACTCGCCGCCACTATATAGAGAGGCACTATATATATGCTGGTGACCCATTGGGTGGGGAGTAACAGCCAGCAGAGCAAGATAAGCCACAGTGTCGCGAGCGCAGTCCGTTCCAGCCAGAGTCGAGGTGCAGCTTTCTCCTGACCGGTTGCTCGGGCGGTGAAGAACGGAATCACCCTTCCACCCATCACGGCGATCAGGGTGGTAAACAACAGCACAGTGGTGATCAATAGGTGCTCAACGGTGGTCCAATCGGCCTGCCATAACCAGCTGGCACCATTGAGCAAGGTCAGTATCAGCAACAGGGGCACGAAGAAGAGGTTGCGCCATTGCCGGGTTATCAAGATAGGCTTGGCAAGGGACCAGGTACAAAGCGGCAACCAGAGCAGGTCTGCCGCCATCAGGAGCGTATTCTCTTCACCCAGCCAGGGTAACAAGGTCCTTGGCAACATCCACAACCCCACCACCAGCGCCAATGGCCAGCTCCGAACACCGGGATGGGCCGTCCAGTTCTGCACCGCGGTGAGCAGAAAACCCGCGACGATGGCTGCCCCGAAACCAAACAGCATCTCATGGCCGTGCCACCAGATCGGGTTGGCAATCCCTGGCAAGGTTAGCCAACCGTTGAGCTGCCCCAGCCAGAGCAACATGGCGACGGCAGCAAACAGAGCCCCGAACAAGAAGAAGGGTCGGAACCCCAAGCGGAACAGCGGGACGATTTGCTCTTCCTTATGGCTATCGAGGATTTGATGCATGAGGGCATTCCAATTGAACATTTGAGATGGCAATTATAAATTGGCTTTTCAAATGTTCAATTTAAATCCGGCAATAGTCAGGATTGAGGATATTTTGAGCAAAAAAAGAGGTGGTTGCTTGATATCTGAGCGAACGAACTTTTTTGCTGAAAAAGCCCTTGTCATCGCGGCGCGGCTCCCTATAATGCGCCCCTACCAGCACGGCGGAACACGCCGAACTGAT
>NZ_CAWNZT010000254.1:0-2302 GCF_963878965.1 Aeromonas sp. HMWF015
AATATGCCGTTTCGTATCCCTTTCAATCAATTTACTGCCGCTTCGTGCAAATGTTCACCTTTGAGCGCCTCTTCCAGCGAGCCGTAGAATTCCAGCTTGCCGGGCTGAGGCCGCACCTTGGCGCGTGCCAGAGTCTTGAGCGGTTGGAACTGCAACTCGGCCACCCGCAACTCGACACCGGCTTTAGCCATCTGCTTGCCAAAGTGGAGGAAGGCAGACAGGCCGCCCGCATCGAGGATGGAAACCGCCTCCATCTGCAACACCAGCACCTGGTGCCCTTTCACTTGCGCTTCCAGCTCGGCAAAGACCCGTTCGGCCGCTGCGAAGAAGAGCGGGCCGTTGATCTTGTAGAGCAGGCCGTTGTCCGGCACCTCGTGGGCATAGCGTTTGTGCTCGGCCAAGTCGTGCAGTTTGGTCATCTTGGCGATTTCGCGCATAAAGAGCAGGGATGCCAGGATCACCCCGAAGGTGATGGCGATGACCATGTCGAAAATGACGGTGAGCGACAGGCAGACCAGCAGCACCAGCACATCGGATTTGGGGGCGCGACGGATCAGCTCCACCACCTTGTGCGCTTCACTCATGTTCCAGGCCACGATGAGCAGCAAGGCAGCCATGGCCGAGAGCGGCAACCAGGAGAGCCAGGGGGCCAGCACCAGAATGGCGGCCAGCACCACCAGCGCATGGACAATCCCCGAGATGGGGGACGTAGCGCCGGCACGCACGTTGGCAGCAGAGCGGGCGATGGCGGCGGTAGCGGTAATGCCGCCAAAGAAGGGGGCGAAGATGTTGCCAAGCCCCTGCCCCACCAGTTCGGCGTTGGAGCTGTGTTTGCGACCGGTCATGCCATCGAGCACCACAGCGCAGAGCAGCGACTCGATCGCCCCCAGCATCGCCATGGAGAAGGCGGCAGGCAGCAGCCGCTCAACAGCCGCCAGGTTCCATTCAACTGGCAAGCCATCCGGTCCGGGCAAGGCCCAAGGCATCACCAGAGTTGGTGCGATGGGCGGGATCCCCATCCCTTGAGTGCCATCGGCCAGGGTATAGCTGAACTTGCTGCCGATGGTGGCCACATCCACCCCAAAGTAATGGAGGCCAAAACCTAGGCCCACCCCGACCAGCACCGCGGGCAGGTGGCCGGGCACCGGCAGACGCAGGCGTGGCCAGAGCAGCAGCACGGCCAGCGTTGCGACCCCCACCAGGGTATCGCCCCACTGCCAGCTTGGCAGGGCGGCGGCCAGCGCTTCGACCTTGCCCAGATAGGTTTCCGGCATCTCGGGCACGCTCAGTCCAAAGAAGTCCTTGATCTGCAAGGTAGCGATCACGATGGCGATACCACCGGTAAAGCCCAGCGTCACTGACGGGGGAATGTACTCGATAAGGCGGCCAAGACGGGCCATCCCCATCGCCACCAGAAAAAGGCCGGAGATGAGCGTCGCCATCAACAGACCACCGACCCCGAACTGCTGGGCGACAGGATAGAGGATCACCACAAAGGCAGCGGTTGGGCCGGAGATGGAGTAGCGGGAGCCACCGGTCACGGCGATCACGATTCCGGCAATAATGGCGGTATAGAGACCGTGTTGCGGCGGCACACCGCTGGCGATGGCCAGTGCCATGGCGAGCGGGATGGCGATGATGCCCACCGTCACACCGGCGATAAGATCACGGCCGAAGCGGGCCATGCTGTAGGGTTCATCAATACAGGACTGGCGTAAGGCTATGGCGAGCTTCACGCTATTTAAAGAGGCTTGCTTGTGCATGTATATCGTAATACCAGAAGAGGGAGATAAAGGCCGGAGAGATCCGGCGCCCGATCATCATCAAGGGCCGGCAGGGCTGTCGACGCGGCGATGGTATCCTGCGTAACCTTACTCCAGACGGGCCATTTTTTCGATGGGCAGGATCAATGAAACGCGCGCTCACCCATTATTTGGCCTATTTGCCGCCAAATCGCCGATCTTGGCTCCTGCTCTCCCCCTTTTTGCCACAAAGATTACCATTTGAGCCTCACTGTGTTACCAGCACGTTCGCGACATCATACTGGCATCATCAGGTTGATGCGAACCAAACCAATAACCCCTGCGTCGGTTGGGGGGAGCGATGGCAAGGGACTGATTGTGCTGAAAATAAACCGCAAAGCGCAACTTTTGGGCAAACAATCCGAAAATCCGGTTTTCGGGAAATTCGCGGGTTGACACCCGTCGCCCTGGTCATTAATATTCGCCCCGTCTTAACGAGACAGGCAATTCCTCCTTAGTTCAGTCGGTAGAACGGCGGACTGTTAATCCGTATGTCACTG
>NZ_CAWNZT010000254.1:2312-17169 GCF_963878965.1 Aeromonas sp. HMWF015
CCTCGTAGTTCAGTCGGTAGAACGGCGGACTGTTAATCCGTATGTCACAGGTTCAAGTCCTGTCGAGGGAGCCACATTCTAAAGCCCAGCCTTATGGCTGGGCTTTTTCGTATCTGCGGCTTGTTCCCTTCCCTTCCCTTCCCTTCCCTTCCCTTCCCTTCCCTGCCACGCGCGCCCCTCAAATGCCCGCTGTCATAACGTCTCTTGCCTGCATGTGATGACCAACCAGCACACAGCGTGACATGCCGATTGCGCGCCACCCCATCAACAAGGGGCTGGATTGACCAGCCCCAGTGTGTGCACCTCATCTCGCTGTCAGTTACCGGAGTCAGAAGCGGTAGAGCAGACCTGTGGTCATGCTGGTGGAGCGAATGTCGTAAAAATCGATCCGGGAGTCTGCATTGGCATAGCTGGCGCTCAGGAGTGCAGAGAGCGGCGCGATGCCAAACAGCTGGTGCCAGAAGAGGGTGGCATCGATGGCCATGTCGCGGCTGTCGGCACGCTGGCCAAACAGCGGGTTGGCCTCGTCATGGCCGCGCTTGCCCAGATAGAGGTTGCTGACAAATGACCAGCGGGGCGAGGTTTTGGCGTAAGTGAGCTGCAACCCCTTGCTCACATAAGACTCGGCCCTGCCCGCCAGATCCGCCCTCTGATAACGCAAGGCCGGCTCGAGGAACTGATCGTCTGCCAGCCGGAACTGGTAGGAGAGCTCGGCGGAGTTGACCCAGCCATTGCGATCCAGCATCCCCATCACCGCACGACCATATTGCTCTCCACTGGACTCCCCATCCACCTTGACGTCGCGGCTGGTGACACTACCACTGAACGCGCTGCCCCAGATGTTGTCCCACGCCAGACGGGCGCCGTGGGAGCGCACGTCACTTTCCTGACGAGCTACACCCACAGCAAAGGGATCGCGCCAGACCTTGACCGGGGTGGCATTGAACACCAGCGAACCGGCCACGATCCCCTTGTCCCCCAGCTGCTGGCGCAGCCCGAACTGCTGGGTACCGTCGCCGCGAATGGCATCCTGAATGAGGTTGCCCAAAAACAGCTGGCTACCGGTGGAGGCAAAGGTGTAGCGAAGATCCCCGTTGATCACCGGATCAAGGTGGCGCTGCTGCGCCGCAGCCCCCAAAGCGTCAATACGCTCGCGACCTGCATTCCCCGTGGCAAAATTAGACTTGGTCTCGCCAACGCTGGCCCCCGCCAGCACACTGCCGGAAAAGCCAGATTCCTCAGGAATGGCTCCCAGCTCTTGTGCCTGAACCCCGCTTGCAACCAGCATCCCCATACTCAACAGCAGACCAATACGCATCGCAACACTCCTGGCAAGCGGCCACAAGAGTGGGCCGAGCCTGATAAATAGGAGGGAGGCAGTCGCCCCCCAGTATCGAGAAGCGGCATGTTACGGCAGGGAAAAATCACAAATAAGACAGCGGGATGCGGTTTTATTTTTTATGATGGCTTTTTATTTTTTTATAGGCGCAAGCAGGGGGCGACCCGGCATAATCAGTCCCCACGGCCTTGCAACGCTGCGGGATGCTCGCGCCATACTCACTCTATTTAGCCCTGTTCCCAACATCGGAGTTCTCATGCGTCGATTCAATTTCATGCTCAATGGCAGCAGATTGATGATGTTCCCCTTCTACATTGGCATTCTCATCTGCGTGGTATTGCTGATGGTGAAGTTTGCCATGCAGCTCTATCAGCTTTCTGTAAACATTTTCGAGATCCCCTATCTGGACCTCATTACCGGCGTGCTGACCCTGGTGGACTTTATACTGGTGGCCCAGATGCTGATCCTGGTTGCTATCTGTGGCTATGTGCAATTTATCCAGACGGAAGAGCAGCGCGCCTCCCTTAGCAGCAACTGGCTTAGCAAGATCAACTTTGCCTCCCTCAAGCTCATCGTCATCAACTCGCTGGTGACTATTGCCGGAGTTGAGGTGCTCAAGGCGTTTCTCGAAGATGGCATCATCAACGAAGTCGATATGAAGTGGTCCGTGGTGGTGTTTCTCGCCTTCTCGCTGGCCGCGCTCATCTATGCGGTGACCGAGCGGATGGCGGAGCATAAATAGTCGAGCTTGATCACTGTGCTTGTTCAGCCCTGATTCACCAGCAATACAATTGATAACACTTTTCATTACTCTTACTGCGTTATAAACTTGCTCCCCCCGGGCTGCCCCGCCCGGGTGCTGGAGCCTTTATGACAAGCCTTTCTCTCTCACCCCGACAATTCTGGCAGTGGCTGGCCTACCACCATCAGGCCGCCGAGGGCACCTTCTATCTGATGTTCTTCTCCGGCCTGCTGCTGTGGGAGCCGCTGACCCCGCTCTGGTCGCTGGCGCGCTGGAATCTGTTTTTCCATGTGATGCTCTCGCTCACCCTGTTTCCGCTGCTGTTTGGCGCCTTCTGGCTCTCCCATCGCAGCTTGTTGAACCGCAGCAATAAACCCTTTTTGCGTACCACGGGGCGGATTATCGAAGCCTTGCTGCTGGTCTGTCTGGCCAGCGGCCTGCTGCTGGTGCTGCATGGCACTCCGGGCGATGTCATGGGCAACCTCGCCAGCTGGGCCCACTGGCTAAGCGCGTTGGCGTTAACTCCTCTGGTGCTGCGCCACGCCTGGCGCTGGACCATCTTGAAATGGCGCTCCTGATCCCATGTTGAAGTCATCTCTTTGTGCATATTTGTCACCCCTGCTGGCCCTCGTCCTGCTGCTGGTAACCCCCTTTGCGTTTGCCCAGCAGATGGGCGCTGGAATGCTCGCCTATGAGGAGGGGCAAAGCCCGCGCCTCGTCACCGCCAACCTGAACGCAGGTTCCGTCACCCTGCTTGAGCGCGATAGCGGCAAGCGGCTGAAAGAGGTGCAATTGGGGGGCGATCTGCGCCAGTTGGCCCGGGCAGAAGACGGCACCCTGCTGGTCACCGACTACAGCGGCGATCGCCTGCTGCTGCTGGATGATGATCTCACTCTGGAAAAGGCGATCCCCACCGGTCATCGCCCCTATGGGGTCATCTTCGATGCCAGGCGACAGTGGTTCTGGGTCACGCTGTTCGAATCAGCTCGCCTGCAGGCCTACGACACCTCGGGCAACCTCAAGCTGGATGCAGAAACCGCCGAGACCCCGCGTGGACTAGCTCTGACCGACAACGATCGCCTGCTACTCACCCACGCCATGACCGGCCAGCTCGCCATCTATGATCTCGCCAAGCTTGGCCATGGCGCCAAGGTCTCCTCGCTTCCCAAGCCAAAGCTCATCACCCTGGCCGAGACCCACAGCAACACGCCAAGCGACTCTCAGGGGTTGCCGCGTCTGCTCGATGGTATCGCCCTCTCCCCCGATGGCAGCGAAGCCTGGCTGCCACACGTGTTGTGGAGCTTCGATCACCCCTTCCAGTTTCAGAGCACCGTCTTTCCTGCCGTCTCCATCATCGATCTGGATGAGGAGAAAGAGCGGGTCGATGAAAGAAAGCAGCTCTTTTTGCAGATCAATCTGCCAAGCGTCGGCAACCGCAGCCAAATCGTCTCCAACCCTTTCGCCGCCCGCTTCGCCGCCGACGGCAAGCGGGTCTATCTGACCCTGGCGGGCTCGGAGGATCTGCTGGTGTTCGACCTCTCCCGCAGCGGCAAATCCAACAACAACCGTCACCGCCGCAAGAAGTTTCAGGGGGGCGCCAAGGCGACCCAGCTCTTGCGTCACCTGCCAGGCCAGAATCCGCGTGACTTGCTGATCGATGGCGACCACATTCTGGTGCACAACGCCATGGGGCAGGATCTCACCCGCCTCAATAGCGGCGGCAGCGGCCCGTTTGCCCGGGTCACCGTCGATGTGCCCCACTTCGCCAAGCTGGTAGAGACGGATCCGCGCCCCGAGCCGCTTCAGCGCGGCGAGCGGCTGTTCAACCTTGGTAACACAGCGTCCAACTCACGCTTCCCCATGGCGGGGGACAACTGGATGAGCTGCAACTCCTGCCATCTGGACGGGTTCAACTTCACCAACCGCTATCTGATGGCGGCCCATCGCCAGAAGAGCGGCGACAACGCCATCAACGGCCACGCCAACCTCGCCAACATGGTGGCGGGGGATTTTATCGGCGAATACCTGCGCATGACCCAGCAGACCCAGGGCGGCATGGGCCATGACACCCGCGATGGCGCCGAGGCAGTTGACCCCGCGAGGCCCCAACCGGAAGTGAAAGCGATGATGGAAGATCTGCACGCCTTCGTCACCGCCGATGGCAACCTCCCCTATCTCGCCAACTGGCTGCGGCTCGATGCCCCGCGCACGGATCCTGCCAAGGCGCCGACCACCCACCCGAAGGAGTGGCTCAACTCCGCCTCCTGCCAGAACTGCCACAAGCAGGCATTCAAGGATTGGAGCGAGAGCAACCACCGACTGATGGGCAACTCCCACCCCTACTACAAGGTGGTGCAGGCGCTGGCCCGCGAAACCGAGGGCGAAGCCTTCGGCCAGTGGTGTCAGGGCTGCCACATGCCCCAGCAGGTGATGACAGGCCAGATGGATCTGCCCAAGGGCTCCCACATGTTCGAGCAGGGCGGCGCCTCGCTGATTGTCGCCCACAAGGCTGGCGAATCTGTGGTTGAGGAAGGGACCGGTTGCGTACTCTGCCATCGCATCACCAAGGTGGAAGATGCGGGCGGCAACAGCGCCTTTACCGTCAATTTGAAAGACCGCGAGAGCTATGTGTTCGAGGATGCCCCGGGCGGCAGCCTCAAGCACTGGCTGGCCGAACGGCAGATCAACGCCCGTCCGGCGGCCCACAAAGCCTCCTATCAGAAGGATTTCTACCGCGATGCGGCCCTGTGCAAATCGTGTCACAACGAGTTTGCCCCGGGCACCGGCGCCAATATCGTCAACACCTGGGACGAGTGGGAAAAATCCAGCTTCGCCAAGGCCGAGGATCCTGCCAAACGGCGCACCTGCATCGACTGCCATATGAACCCCGAGCCGGGCAACGGCGGCGCGCCGGTGGCGGGCCAGTCCACCGAAAACGGCACCATGAAAGCGCGGCTCTATCGCCACAACTTTACCGGCGCCCAGCACCAGCTGGTGGGGCTGCGCAACCCCGACCTTGAACAGGAGAGTCTGGCGCTGCTGCGCTCCAGTGCCACCCTTTCGGCTCGGATCGAACAGGCTGCAGATAGTCAGCAACTGGTGGTGCGGGTCGCCAATACCGGCGCAGGCCATGCCCTGCCCACCGGGGTGGCCGATTTTCGTGAACTCTGGCTGGAGCTGACTGTCACCGACGCCAGCGGCAAGGTGGTGCTTGCCAGCGGCCAGCCGGTGGATGGCGCTGTCCCTGAAGATGCGCGACTGTTCAGAAAAGTGTTCGGTGATGCCGAGGGCAAGCCGGTGAGGCTCAAGTTCTGGCGCTACGCCAAGTTGTTGGAAGATACCCGTATTCCGGCCGATGGCTGGCGCGATGAAGCCTGGCCGCTGCCAGCAGATGCCCAAGGGCCCTTCAAGGCCGATATCAAACTCAATTTCCGCACCTACCCCAAGTGGGTCAATGATGCGGTGCGCGCCGCCGAGCCCAGCTTGCCGGAGCCACCCATAGTCATGCTCAACCGGCTGCAACTCACCTTGCCGCCCCTCCCCGTCACGCCCGCTACGGAGCCTCAATCCTGATGTTTGCAAGTTTTCTTATTACCCTGCGCGAGGGGCTGGAAGCCTTCCTGCTGGTCGGCATCTGCCTCTCCTACCTCGCCAAGCTGGGAGCGAGCCGCTACAACAAGTTCATCTATCTGGGGGTGGTGCTGGGTTTGATCGCCTCCCTGATCGTCGCTTTCCTGTTCCAGGTGGTGGTGAGCCAGTTCGAGAGCGAGCGCTACAACCACCTGTTGATGGCGGGGATCCTGATCTTCGCCACGCTGGTGCTCACCTATATGGCGATCTGGATGCAAAAGCAGGCCAAATCCCAGGTGGGAGCCATGACGGCGCGCATCGATGCGGCCATCGATGGCGGCAACCTATTTGGGCTGGTGCTGCTCGCCTTCCTGGCGGTGATGCGCGAAGGGTTTGAAACCGTGCTCTTCTTCTCCGCCCTACTCTACTCGGGCCAAGGGGTGGATCTGCAATCCGGCCTGATAGGCGCGCTGGCGGGGCTGCTGGTCTCCATCGCGCTGGTGTGGGGGCTGCTGCGCTCCACCCGCAAGGTGGCGCTGGCCCCCTTCTTCCGCTGGACGGGCTTGCTCATCATCATCATCGCCGCAGGCTTGCTCTCGTCCGCCGTCAACATGTTGCAAGCGGCAGACATCATCACCTTCTGGACCACGCCGGTGTTCGATATCAGCCACATTCTCGACGATCAGGGGGTATTTGGTACCTTCCTGCGCGCCCTGTTTGGCTACAATGCCTCACCCGCTGGCTTGCAGCTGCTGACCTGGGCCCTCTATCTGGCGATCTTCGTTACCCTCTGGCAGCGCAGCTATCGCCCTCAGGTAAGCACCGCGTCCAGCAAAGGCTAAGCCCGCACGCCCTGTGGCAACAAGGCCACACGGTAACAACACTATTCGGGAGCCGCGCATTGGTGCGGTTCCCTTATCTATCAAGCAGTTTCGGAAAACGTCATGAGCGATAACAACAAGAAAAGCATTGCAGTGATGGGTGCTGGCCCCGCCGGTCTGATGGCTGCCTGGCGCCTGCGCCGCGCCGGTTTTGCTGTCACCCTGTTCGAGCAGGAGCCGGTGGTCGGCGGCATGTGCGCCACCCAGACCTTCAAGGGGCGCGATGGGGAGTATCGCTTCGACTACGGCGGCCACCGCTTTATCACCAAGAACCCCGAGCTGCTAGCCTTTATCGACGAGCTGATGGGGGATGACCTGCTCCACGCCGAGCGAAAGAGCGTCATCCGCTTTGGCGGACGCACCTATGACTACCCATTGAACCTGCCCAACCTGCTCAAGACAGCGCCGCTCGCCCTGATGGCCGGGGCGGTGAAAGATCTGCTGCTGTTGCCCTTTGCCAAGAAGCCCACCGATTTTGCCAAGGCGAGCTTTGCCGAGTGGATCCAGAGTCACTTTGGCCGCACCCTCTATCGCCAGTTCTTCGAGGGTTACACCGGCAAGCTGTGGGGCATCAACCCGGACAAGCTCTCCGCCGACTGGGCCGGTCAGCGCATTAGCCTCATCGATCTCAAAGACGTAGCACGCCGCCTGCTGCCAAGACGCAACGGCAGCATTTCGGTGCGCACCTATGCCCGCAAATACCGCTACCCCAAATATGGCTTCGGCCAGATCTTCGCTACTCTGGGGGAGCGACTGGTGGCAGAGGGGGTCGATCTTAAAACCGGCTCTACCATCACCCGCCTGGAGCAGGCCGATGGCCGCATCGAACGGGTTTATTGGAAACAAGATGACGTTGAGCAGAGCGAGCTCTTTGATCAGGTGATCTCCACCCTGCCGCTGCCACTCACCTGCCAGCATCTGGGCTTGCCGTGCGATCTGCACTACCGGTCGCTTCGCTTCGTCAATATGCCGCTGAAACAGGAGAACCTGTCGGACAACACCTGGCAGTACCTCTCCGACCCCCATATTCTGGCGACCCGTCTGCAGGAGCCGCGCCGCCGCAGCCCCTTTATGGCGCCACAGGGCCAGACCTCGGTAATGCTGGAGATCCCCTGCAATCCGGGGGATGCCACCTGGCAGGCGCCGCTCTCTGATCTGCGTGGCCGTGTTACCGCTGATCTGGCGAGCCTCGGCGTCGATACCGCCAAGCTTGGCGATGAGACCTTCGAAGCCCGCAGCGAGTACGCCTATCCGCTGATGGATCTTGGCTATCAGGCGCGCCGCAACGAAGCCATCAAGGCGCTGATGCCCATCACCAACCTCATCATGACCGGCCGTCAGGGGACATTCCGCTATATCTTCACCGACACCGCGATGGAGATGGGGATGATGGCCGCTGACATGGTGATCGACGGGGTGGACAGACGCCACGCCATCTTTAACCATCGCAACGAAAATACCGTGATTGAAACCCAGAGCGTGGCCTGAGTGCCAACCTCTTGGCATTAAGTAAGGAGAACAGGATGACCATCCGCCCGGGTTTACTCGCCCTCACCCTGCTGCTGGCCCTGAACGGGCAGGCACAGGCTTACTCCTACGCAGCCGCCGGCAAGGAGCCACTGATCGACGCCCGCGAAGCGCTGCTGGGCGCCGCCACTGACGGCAAGGATGCCAGCGCCACCTTGAGCGAGATTGCCGACGAGCTGACCTATCTGGAACAGCACCACAAGGTGGAACTGCAAGCGCCGCTGGCCGCCGCCATCAAGGCCAAAGATGCTGCAGCCACCGCCGCCCTGCTCAACCGCGCCTACAAGGCGGAGATCGAGCGCCGCCTCGAAGGGGCCAGCCAGAATCTTGGCGACTACCAGACCGCCAAGGTGCTGGTGGTCAAGAGCAAGCGCTTCCTCGATCTGATCCTCCCCTCCCTCAGTGAAGGGGATCGCAAGGCGGCCGAACAGGGGCTGGCCAAGGTACTGGATGCCATCAGCAACCCGGGGGTATTCGGGGTGGGTGCCAAACCCGCCGATGCCGCCGCCTTTGCCGCAGCGGAAAAAGCGCTGATGGCCGTGCTGGCGCCGCTGTGATGGCCTCTCATTGATGACGACGGCCCCCCTCATCCCCAGCCCTTCTCCCACAAGGGGAGAAGGGGGACGTCACCACGGCCGATTACGCTTCGCTAATCGACCCTACTTGCTGATCCTTCTGCAACTGGCCTGGCTCGGCTGGCTGCTGGCCTTTCCGGTGGCGCTCGATTCCGACGATGCCCTCAATTTCGCCCACGGGGTGACGCGCTTTAGCGTGCTGGAGTTCTCCCCCCACTTTCCGGGCTATCCCGCCTTTATCTGGCTGGCGCGGCTGATCAATCTGGCGGTGGACGATCCGGCCCGCGCGGTGCAGTGGGCAAGCCTCTTGGGGAGCAGTTTGCTGGCGCCGCTCGCCGCCTTGCTGGCGGTCAGATTGTGGCAACGGCCAAGTCTGCTCGCCCCCGTCTGGCTGCTGGTATTGGCCCTGCCGCTTACACCTACGCTGGCGCTCTCCGGCCTCTCGGACGGGCCGGCGCTCGCCGCTTGGATCGGGACGCTGCTGGCCTTGCAGCAGCGCAGAATCGCGCTGGCGGGTCTTTTGCTGGGCCTCATGCTGGCGCTTCGCCCCTCCTATTTTGTGCTGGCGCTGCTGCCGCTGTGGCTTGGGATGGCGCAGCAGGGCACGCGCGGCAGGTTTGTGCTCCCCATCGCACTGGTGGGCCTCACCAGTCTGCTCTTTGTCTGGCAGGCCGATGGCTGGGCCTATTTCAGCGAGGGGCGCCGCTTTACCGACGGTCACTTTACCCTTTGGGGCAACACAGCGGCGGCCCATGGCGATCGGCTGCTGAGCTGGGCGCACACCTTCAACGATCAGCTCACTCCGCTTTGGCCCTTGGCTGTCGGAGGGCTGCTGGTGTTGCCGCTCTGGCAGCGCTCAAAAGGCCACACTGCCGTCCTCTCCCCGCTCTGGACGCTCTACTGGCTCGTCCTGCTGCTCTGGACCCTGTTTGGCCAGAATCCCGATAATCCTCGCCATCTGGCCCCCATCATCCTGCTCGGTATCGTGCTGCTGGCAGGCTGGCTGCCGCGTCGGGGCGAGAAGCTGGTAACGGTGGCCGGATTGCTGCTGCTCGGCGCAACCTTTACCCTGCCCCGTCCTCCCGCCATGGTGCAGGCAGCCAGGCTGGCAGAAAAAACGTGCCCGGCGCTGGTGACCCAGTGGGGAGTGCGGCTGCTGCGGGAGACCACGGCACTGCCGATAACGGACGGCTGGTACAAGGGGGATGCGGCACTGGCGCTCTCTCAGGGAGCCTGCCGTTTGAGCCGCCGGGCCATTGAGCCGACCGGAATGCAGGCTGGTAGCAGACAGATCTGGTTTGCCCCCAGATTTCACGCCGAACCGGGCCTCTGGCTCGCCATACCGGATCCCCCGCAGGCACAAAACTGATAGACTGCCTTTTCGCCCTTTTTTCCATCCATCCCACAACTGGATACCCTATGCCCCAAACCGCTCCGACCCGGGCCTCCGCCCTCTCCCCCCGTTTTCTCTTTATCCTGCTGGGTGCGCTGGCGGGCCTGACCCCGCTCGCGGTGGACATGTATCTGCCGGCTATTCCGGCCATCGCCCGGGATCTGGCCACCAGCATCGACGGTGCCCAGCTAACCATCAGCGCCTTTCTGGGCGGCTTTGCCATCGGCCAGCTCTTCTACGGCCCGCTCGCCGACAGCTATGGCCGCAAGCCGGTGATCCTGGCGGGGCTCATCATGTTTGCCATCGCCTCGGTGGGATGTGCCATGGCGGACTCCCTGCCCGAATTGCTGGCCTATCGGATGTTGCAGGCGGCAGGGGGAGCGGCGGGTTCTGTGGTGGTCAATGCCCTGCTGCGCGACCTGTTCGAGAAGGATGCCTTTTCCCGTGCCATGTCGTTCGTCATTCTGGTGATGACCCTGGCGCCGCTGGTGGCGCCTGTGGTGGGCGGCTATATCAGTGCCCATGCCAGCTGGCGGGTGATCTTCTGGCTGCTGGTGGGGATCAGCCTGCTGATCTGTCTGGTGATGCAGTGGAAAATCGAGGAGACCCTGAAACCCGAGCACCGTCAGCCGCTCAAGATCGGCCAGATCCTCAAGAACTACTGGGGTGTACTCTCCCATCGCGGCGCCATGGGCTATGTGCTGTGCGGATCCCTCTCAAGCTCCGGCATGTTCGCCTTCTTAAGCGGCTCACCCTACGTCTATATCGAGTATTTCAAGGTGCCGACCGAGCACTACGGCTGGCTGTTTGGCCTCAATATTCTGCTGATGATGGTGGTCACCTTCGTCAACAGCCGACTGGTGAAAGGGGTGGGCGCCGAGCGGATGCTGCAATACGGTCTGCTGGTGCTGCCCTGCGCGGGGGCCCTGCTGGTCTACAACGCCTGGAGCCAGACTGGCGGCCTGTGGGGCATCGTCATTCCGGTGGTACTGTTTGTCGGTCATATCAGTCTGGTGGGCGCCAACGCCATGACCGGCCTGATGGGCCACTTCCCGCAGGCGGCGGGCACCGCCTCGGCACTGGCAGGCACCCTGCGCTTTGGCATCGGCGCGCTGGTCGGCATTCTGGTCAACCTCAACCCGCCCCACTCGCCGCTGCCGATGGCCATTGCCATCGCCTGCTGCGGGGTCGGTTCAGCTCTCAGCTACTGGCTGCTCACCGGCCACAAGGCACACTGATCCATCTGCTGGATATAAAAAAGAGCGCCCCCTCTCTTGCGACAGGGGGCGCTCTGTTTTTGGTGGGAGAGATGCGGAATCAGGCGCCCCTCAATCCCCTCCGATATGCGTCACTTCTTGCCAAAACCGGACTGTTTGAGGGTATACCCCGCGCTGTTTTGCCAGGCATCCAGACCGCTGCGGTTATTGCCCGCCACCAGACTGGCGGCCAGACTCGGGCTGTTGAACAGTTGATCGGCGGTAAAGACAAAGCCGCCCTGACTGCGGGGCACTATGACCCCCTTTTCCAGCAGTTCGTGACGCAGCTCGATCACCGCTTCGCGCAAAGAGGCGGCATCCTCGCCATTGGCGGTGGAACCGGCCAGCACCATAAAGCCCGGATTTTGCCGCTTGCCCACCGGATAACCGTGAGCTTCGGCCCCCTTGCCGTTGAAGTGGTAGAGCTCGCGCTCCCCCGGCCGATTGTCGGAGAGCGCCTTTTGCAGGGTCATCAGCTCGTTGTAGATCTCGATGGGGACGACGGCCGCCTGCTTGTTCCCCTTGCTATCGATGATAAAACTGACTTGCTTGTGTAACATCCTTGCTCATCCTGTGACCCATGGAAGCCCCTATTCTAACCACCTCGGGCAAGCGGGATCCAGCGAGGATCCACTGCTCTTTTGCCGACTTGATCACTAACTGGCACTCTTGAACAACCGTAAGGGGTGTTGATCATTGTTGGCCGTGCTAGCGTACCAAGCATGATGAAAGCCATTGACCATCAACCGGTTACCCCATGCTGACCCTGCGCAACCTCTGCAAGAGCTTCGATAACGGCAGTGAACGACTGCCGCTGTTCCACCATCTCGATCTCGCCCTCCCCGCTGGCGAGATCACTCTGCTGCTGGGCCAAAGCGGCTGCGGCAAGTCCACCCTGCTCAATCTGATCGCCGGGCTGATTGCACCGGACGAAGGGGAGATCTGGCTGGGGGAGACCCGGATCGATACTCGCTCACCCGACGAGCGGGCACGCCTGCGGGGCCGCCATTTCGGTATCGTCTATCAGGATTTCAACCTGCTGCCGACCCTGAACGTGGCCGAGAATCTGGCCCTGCCGCTGGCCATCAACGGGCTGCCACCGGATGAAACCAGGATTGACCAGTTGCTGCAACGGCTTGATATGAGCCACAAGCGCCATGCCTGGCCGGAGCAGCTCTCCGGCGGCCAGCGTCAGCGGGTAGCGCTGGCCCGCGCCCTTATCCATCAGCCCCAGTGGCTGCTCGCCGACGAACCCACCGGCAGCCTCGATGAGCACAATGCCGAACAGGTGATGGCGTTGATGGTGGCGGCGGTGCGCGACACCGGCGCAGGTTTGCTGCTGGTGAGCCACAACCCTGCCTATGCCGCGCTGGCCGACAGGGTGCTGCGCCTCGAAGGGGGGCAACTTATCGAACTCAAGGGGCCCCGTCATGACTAAGCGGCGACTGCGTCTGCCGGAGGCACGCTGATGTTGCCACTCAAAGCGCTGCTGCGCCTCTATCGCAGCCACCCCTGGCTGCTGTTGATGAGTCTGGCCGGGCTGGTATTGGGAGTCTCGCTGGTGGTGGCCATCGAGCTGCTCAATCACAGTGCCCGCACCAATTTTGTCGCCGCCCGCAGTCAGCTGGCAGGGGAAGCCAACTACCGGCTGGCCCCCGCTGGCGGGCTGGATGAACAGCTTTACGTGCAACTGGTGACAAGCCAGCCCGCCCTCGATGCCATGCCCCAGCTCCATGGCTGGCTCAAGGATGAAGAGGGGCGCAGCTTTCAACTGCTGGGGATGGATCTCTTCAACCCCGGCCCCCTGCGCCAGCTGTTTGGCACCCCGCCTGATAGCGACCCCGCCTTCTCCCTCAATCGTGCCGACAGCGTCTGGCTGGCAACCCCCGAAGCGGAGCGACTTGGCTGGCCAGCGGGCCAGAGCCGCCGCTTTGTGCTGGGCGGCAGCGATGGTGCCTGCGCCCGAACCCTGACCTTGACGCTGGCGGGTACGTTCGAACCCGGCACCGTGCCCATGGAGCGGCTGCTGATAACCGATATCGGCCTCGCCCAGCCCTTGCTGGGCAAAGCAGGTCGGCTCGATCACATCGTCTTCAAGCTAAGTGACGCCGAGGCTCGCACCCTGCAGGCCACCCTGCAAACCGATTACCCGAACCAGCCCTTATGGCTTGAGCCCATCAGCCCGGCGCTCGATGCCAGCCAGCTTGGCGATGCGCTGGCCCTCAACCTGACGGCGCTGTCATTGCTCGCCATGGCGGTGGGATTGTTTTTGGTGTTCAACGCCCAGCGATTTGTGCAGAGCGTGCGCCGCCCCCAGCTGGCCCAGTTGATCATTCTGGGGATGGGACCAAGCCGGGTGCTCAGCTGGCTCATCCTGGAGCTACTTATTCTCGCCACGGTCGGCACCCTGCTCGGGGTGCTGCTCGGCAGCCTGTTAGCGCTGACACTGATGGGACAGCTGACCCAGGCGCTGGCCGATCTCTATGGCCCCAACCCCATCGATCTGTTGCGCCTCTCCCCTGTGAGCCTGCTCAAGGCGCTGTTGATCGGGCTGCTCGGTACGCTGGCCGCCAACCTGCCCGGCTGGTGGCAACTGCTGCGCCAATCCCCCCTCGAACTGCGCGCCGGGAGCAGCCGCCCCCCTGTGCACCCGTGGCGACGGCGCGTGCTGGCCATCGCCATCTTGCTGCTGTGCACTCTGTGTCTGTGGCTACCGCAAACCGGTCTCACCGGCGCCCTGTTTATCGCCGGAGGCTGGCTGCTGGCCATGGCGCTCTGGCTGCCCGATGCCCTGCGCGGCCTGCTTGGCTGGTTGCGACGGCGCGCAGGCGGCCCCCTCACCGCCCGGCTTGGGGTGGCCGAGACCCTCTATCATCTCGATCGCACCGCCATCGCGGTGATGGCGTTGCAGCTGGCCATCGCGGCGGCCATCGGCATCGGGGTCATGGTGTCGAGCTTTCGCTCCAGTGTGGAGATCTGGCTCGGCCAGCGTCTGGCCGCCGATCTCTATGTCACCGCCCCCAAGGGGGTGGCGGGTAGCAAGGGCACCTTGAGCGAAGCCACCCTCGAGATCCTGCTCGCTAATCCGCTGGTGAGCGCCGCCTCGCGCCGCTCGGTGCACCCGGCCCGCTGGCAGGGGCAGCCCATCGAGTGGGCCCAGATGGACTTTATCCCCCAGCTTAAAGCGGCCTATCCGCTGCTGGCCGGACGCTGGCCGACCCGCCCCGACGAGGTGCTGGCGAGCGAACCGCTGACGGTGCGCCTCGGGGTCAAGGTGGGCCAGCAGTTGGCGATCAGCAGCGAGCAGGGGCCAAGGCAGCTCACCGTCACCGGCGTCTATCAGGACTACGGCAGCGACAAGGGTCAGATCCTCCATGCCTTTAGCGAAGGGGCGGTGCAATCCCTTGCCCTCTTTAGCGATGACCCCGAGCTGCTGGCCGACCGCCTGCACGAGCGCTTTGGCGAGCAGCTCAATCTGCTCTCCGCCCCCGCCATTCACAGCGCGGCCCTCAAGGTGTTTGACCAGACCTTTGTGGTGACCGAGCTATTGAAGTTGCTGATCCTCGGCATCGCC
>NZ_CAWNZT010000255.1:0-3277 GCF_963878965.1 Aeromonas sp. HMWF015
CAGGGTGTAGCTCGCCTTGCCCCCCTCGACCACATTGGCATCGCCGGTCAGGGTCAAGGTCGGTGCATCCTGATCATCAACCACTGTATTGGTGATGGTGCCAGTGGTAACAACGCTCTCGTAATTGCCACCACTGGTCTTGTCGATAGTGACTCTCAGCGACTCTTCACCTTGCTGATAAATGTCATCTCCACGAACCGGTACCGGTTCGCTGTTGGCACTGCTGCTGCCCACCGGAATGGTGATCACCACCCCGTTGGAGAGGGTCACGGTCAGCGGGCTGCCGGTCACCGGGTTGCTGACACTTGCGGTGTAAACAATGCTGCCGCCCTCGGTCACGATCTGGCCGTTGGTGGCCGAGCTCAGGGTCACGGTGGTAGTGTCGACAGTGTCGACCACGTCGGTGGTCACCGTGCTACTGGTATCCAACTGTTCGTAGTTGCCACCCTGGCTGCCGGTGATGCTCACCGTCAGGCTGCTGCCATCTTGGTACACATCGTCGATCGGGGCATCGACCGTCACGCTGCCGTTCAGCTCGCCCGCCTTGATGGTGATGCTGGCGCCGTTGGACAGGGTCAGCACCAGATCGCTTTGCGGGGCGTTATTGACGCTGGCGCTGTAGGTGATTTGGCCCCCTTCGTTGACTTGCGCCGGGGCGCCCAAGGTCACCGTGGTGGTGTCGACAGTGTCGTTAATCTGGGTAGTCGTTGAAGGTCCAGTGATAATCTGGTTGAAACCACCGCCCTGAGTACCGGTAATCGAAACGGTGATCGTTGACGGGTCGACATAAGGGCTGTCTGCTGGAGCAGCAACAGTGACTGAACCGGAACTCTGGCCGACGGGAATGGTGATCACTGCACCATTTGACAGCTGAATAACCAAGTCAGAACCAAAAACAGGTTCATCTAATGTCGCAGTAAAGGTGATAAACCCACCTTCATTCACCTCTGCATCTGCACTCAAGACAAGGTTGGCGGAGGTAAAAAGAGGATCATCTTCGCCAGCAGCACCCAACGGTGGCTCACCATTGGCGTTGTAGGTGGTATCGAAGGTGGCTTCAGCAATGGTTGCGGAACCAGTACGGTCTATGGTGACAAAACCGCCGTTGCCACTGGCACCGGCGACGCCCCCAATACCGCCACCACCGGCAGCAGGTGCACCGCCTGCGGCAGAGGCTTCAAAGGCCTGGGTCGGGTCCGCGCCACCCAAGATCGCCTGTTGCAAGGCATTGATATCATCAGGAGTACCAGCAGCGCCGTTTTGCGCCAGCTGGGGGGCATCTCCCTCTTCGGCAGGCTCACTCTGCTCGCTGGCCGGTTGCACATTGAACGACTGTCCGCCGCCCATGAAACTGGCGCCATCCGGCGACATGATCACCGCCCCTTTAGGCAGCACATCACCTTCAGCCAACAGCTTCCGGCTGCCATCTGCGGCAACCAGATAAATTTGTCCTTTGAGTTGGGTTACGGTTACGCCCTGTTCCAAGGTAACGGCATTGGTAATCATGTTCTCTCCTGAATCCTGATTTGAATGCAATAAGCCACAGCCTACTTTGCAGACTGAGGGAAAAAATAACCAGCTCGAAAATTCGAAAGGATAGACCGATTTGAGGCTGAACTGTTCAGCCAGACAGAAGTGTGTAAAACGAGGTTGCGAGAATGGTAAAAACCAAAATTATCAATAGATTACAGAATGATGATGGGAGCATGACAAGGCATGCTCCCGTCAGGATTAACCCTAGGCTCCCGCCCAGAGGATGATAGCCAGCAGCTGTGGCGAGATGATCCGCAGAAACATCACCAGCGGGTAGACAGTGGCGTATGAGAGCGCACTGGCGCCACTGGTCGGGTGCATGGCGTTGGCAAAGGCCAGCGCGGGAGGGTCTGTCATGGAGCCGGCCAGCAAGCCGCACAGGGTCAGATAATTCATCTTGCCGTAGAGGCGCGCCAGCACACCGACCACCAGCAGCGGGATCAGGGTGATCGCCATGCCGTAGAGCATCCAGGCTGGGCCATCACCGTTGATCAGGGTATCAACGAAACCTGCACCGGACTTGAATCCGACCACCGCCAGAAACAGCACGATACCGATCTCCCGCAGCGCCAGGTTGGCACTGGGGGGCATGAACCAGTAGAGCTTGCCGATGCTGCCAATCCGCGACAGGATCAGCGCCACCACCAACGGCCCGCCCGCCAGACCCAGCTTGAGGGCGGCCGGGAAACCGGGCAGATAGAAGGGGATGGAGCCGAGCAATACGCCGAGGCCAATCCCGATAAATACCGGCAACATCTGCACCTGCTGCAGCTTTTGCTGCACGTTGCCGACCACATTGGTCACCGCTTCGATGGCATCGAGGCGCCCCACCAGGTTGAGGATGTCACCAAACTGCAGGCTGGTCTGACTGGTCGGCACCAGTTCGATGCCAGCCCGGTTGAGACGGGAGATCACCACGTCATAGCGTTGTTTGATATCCAGGTCGCGGATCTTCTTGCCAAGAACCTGCTCGTTGGTCACCACCACCCGCTCGACGCGCAGATCGGTACCACGAGTCGAGAGCGAGGTCTCCACCTCCTCCCCTAACACCAGCAACACCTTGTGCAGCGCGTGACGCTCACCCACCAGGTGCAGCAAGTCACCCAGTTCGATACGGGATTCCGGCCGTGGCACCATCAGCTCGTCGCCACGCTTGAGCCGTGAACAGATGACATCGGACTCGTCGAGACTCGGGATCTCGCTCAGCATCAGGCCGTGCATGTTGGGGTTGCGCACCGCGATGTTGATGGTCTGCAAGCTCTCCTTGGTTTTACCGGTTTGTAGCTCGAACTGGGCGGCTTCATCGTCGATCTTGATGCGAAAGAAGACCCTGACCAGCCACATGGTGAGCAAAATGCCACAGATACCAAACGGATAGGCAACCGCATAGCCCATCCCCATCAAACCGGTAGAACCGGGCGCGGCGCCCAGCTCGGCCAGGATCTGCTGGCCCGCACCGAGAGATGGCGTATTGGTGACGGCACCGGAGAAGACCCCCAGAATGACCGGCAACGGCACATCGAAAAATTGATGCAAGCCAGCGGCCACCACGCAGCCAAGGATGACCAGCAGAGCGGCAAAGGCGTTGAGTTTGAGACCCGAACTGCGCAATGACGAGAAGAAACCGGGTCCGACCTGGATACCGATGGTATAGACAAACAAGATCAGGCCAAATTCTTGAATAAAATGGAGTGTTTGCTCATCAAGCGCCAGATTTGACACTCCAGCAAAGTGACCCACGATG
>NZ_CAWNZT010000256.1:0-1280 GCF_963878965.1 Aeromonas sp. HMWF015
GGCCCACCCTGAATCAGTCGATGGCGACATCATCTTCTGTTATCACTGCGGCCACCACGAGTTGCTGGAGGTGGGCATGGTGCACCTGACCGATTTTCGCCGGGAATGGGTCTGTGCCAAGTGCAAGCAGGTGCTGTTTCGCGAAATAGAATAACGGCGCAGGGGCTGGCCACCCCCTCTGAACGTTGTACATCGCCAGCAGGGATCAGAACGGCGAATCCCTGTTGGCCGCCAGCCACAGCTGCAACCCGCTCACCGCCGCGTCAAATTGCGCCCCGATTGTCGCAGGCTCACCGCCCCCCGCCTCAAGGGCCGCACAGTGGCTGGCAAATTCGGTCAGCCCCAGCGCCAGCGCACTCCCTTTTAGCTTGTGCGCCAGCTGACGTTGCTCATTCCCCTCCCCCTTGGCCAACTCGTCCACCAACACCCGCCCTTGCGACTCAAACAGCCCGACCAGCTGGCGGATCCGCGCCATGCCGAGCAGGGGCAGATCGGCGTCCAGCACCGGATTGGCCCACTCGGGCCGATTAGCAGAGGCGGCAACAGATAACTGCGTGGAAGGCTCGATGGAGGTAACCTCCTGCCTAAACAGCCGCTCGATGGCGTTCGCCAGTACCGCCAGCCGCACCGGCTTGCCGACAAAATCGACAAACCCGGCGGCGAGACAGTGGCGGATATCCTCCGGATACATCTGGGCCGAGATGGCGATGGCGGGCAGCGGCCGCTCATGCATCTCCTCACTAATGGCGGCCAGATCCTCGCGCAGGGTCATGCCGTCCATATCGGGCAGGTTGATATCGAGCAACGCCAGCTCGAAGGGACGCTCGGTCACCAGCGCCAGCGCGCTGCGACCATCCTCCGCCAGAGTCACGCGATGGCCGAGGCGGGTCAGCATGCCGTGCGCCACCAGCCGGTTGATCTCGTTATCCTCCACCAGCAGGATGTCGCGAGACTGGCCAAGGTGCAGCGGCTGCGCCTCGGCGGGCAGTTGGGCGATCGAGCGCTGCAACGGCAAGCTGAAGCTAAATTCACACCCCTTGCCCGGCTCGCTGGCAAGGATCAGCTCGCCCCCCATGGCGGCCACCAGCTTGCGGCTGATCGCCAGACCCAGCCCGGTGCCGCCCTGATGGCCTATATCGCGCTTGCGCTGGCGAAAGGCCTCAAACACCGCCTCCTGCTCATCGGCCGGAATGCCGGGGCCAGTATCGCGCACCACGAAGCGGATGCAGGGCTCGGCGCAAGGGCCTTGGCAGACAAGGGGTGCCACCGCCAGGGTAATC
>NZ_CAWNZT010000256.1:1290-2007 GCF_963878965.1 Aeromonas sp. HMWF015
AATTTGCCCAGATCCCCCTCGACCACTGGCGCCAGCTCGGGCGCATATTCCAGCGCCAAGGTCACCCCCTTGGTCGCCGCCTTTGGCCGGAACAACGCGCTGAGCTCATCCACCAGCTGGAACAGGGGGAAGGGCTCGCGGCGCGCCTCCACATGGCCCGCCTCGATCTTGGAGTAGTCGAGGATGTCGTTGAGGATCTCCAGCAGGGATTCGCCGCTGTGCTCGATGGCGGCCAGATAGCGCTGCTGGGTATCGCTCAGCCGGGTATCTTCCAGCAGCGTCAGGCCACCCAGAATGCCGTTCATAGGGGTGCGGATCTCGTGGCTCATGGTGGCGAGAAAAACCGACTTGGCCCGGTTGGCCTGCTCTGCCTCGTCACGGGCCTGTCGCTGCTTCTCCACCTCTTCATTGAGCCGCTCGTTGGCGTGGCTGAGCTGGCCGGTGCGCTCCTCGACCCGCGACTCCAGCTCGCGCTGATAGCGACCCAGTTCCACCGCATTATCACGAAACACCTGCAAGGCCCGCCCCAGCTCCGCCAGCTCATCGCGACCCGCCCCGGCGATCGGCTCAAGAGGGGCCAGATCCCCGCGCGCCAAGCGGCTCATCCCCGCCACCGCCCGTTGCAGCGGCCAGACGATCCGGCCGTAGACCATACGCCACATCAGCAGCATCAGTAGTAGCAGCGTGAGCAGGCCAATGCCCATCAACGCCTGCTCC
>NZ_CAWNZT010000257.1:0-17322 GCF_963878965.1 Aeromonas sp. HMWF015
GCCTGAGAGACCATCTCCTTGGCAACCCAGACCGCTTCCAGTCCGAAGGCGGGATCCCGGGTGGCTATCCCCTGGATCTGACCGAACACCTGCCCCGGATTGATGGCCATCTCCTTATCATGGTAGACATTGGCCTCGCCGGTACTGACCCCCATCAAGGTGATGCGGTATTGGTTTGGCGCCAGATCCAGGTTGTCGCGAATGTGGACGGCAGGGACCAGAAAGCCCAGCTCTTGCGAGAGTTTCTTGCGCACCCCTTTGATCCGGTTGAGCAGTTCGCCACCCTGATTGCGATCCACCAGCGGGATCAGCTGATAACCCACTTCAAGCCCGATGATGTCCACCGGCATCACATCGTCCCAGCTCAGCTCTTTCTGCTCATGAGGTTGTTCGGCAGTGGCAGGCAGCAGCTCGCCCTTGGCCGCTTTGGCGGCCGCCAGTTTCTCGCGGCGCAGCAACCACCAAGCGCCGGCGGCGGCAAGAGCCCCCAGACTCAGGAAGGCGAAATGCGGCATCCCCGGCACCAGCCCCATCATCAGCAGAATCCCGGCCGAGATGATCAGCGCCTTGGGATTGTCAAACAGCTGGCCTAGTACTGCGGTACCCATGTCCTGATCGGTATTCTGACGGGTCACTATGATGGCGGCGGCGATGGAGAGCAGCAGGGAGGGGATCTGCGCCACCAGACCGTCACCGATGGCCAACAGGGTATAGATCTCGGCCGATTCGCTGAAGGTCAGCTGGTGCTGCATCATCCCGATGATGAAGCCGCCGATGATGTTGATAAAGAGGATCATGATGCCCGCAATGGCATCCCCTTTGACAAACTTGGAGGCACCATCCATGGAGCCGTAGAAGTCAGCTTCCTGGGTTACATCCTGACGACGCTTCTTCGCCTCTTCCTGATTGATGAGACCGGCGTTCAAATCGGCATCGATGGCCATCTGTTTGCCCGGCATCGCATCAAGCGTAAAACGGGCACTCACTTCCGCGATCCGCCCGGCACCCTTGGTAATGACCACAAAGTTGATGATCATCAGGATGGTGAAAACGATGATGCCGACCGCATAGTTGCCGCCGATCACCACGTTACCGAACGCCTCGATCACATGGCCGGCCGCCGCACTACCATTGTGACCTTCCAGCAACACCACCCGGGTCGAGGCGACGTTCAACGCCAACCGCAGCAAGGTAGCGAGCAGCAATACGGTCGGGAAGGCAGCAAATTCGAGGGGGCGCCGGGTATAGACGGATACCAGCAGCACCACGATGGAGAGGGCAATGTTAAAGGAGAAGAGCACATCCAGCATCAACGGCGGGATGGGCAACACCACCATGCCTAGCGCGGCCAATACCAGCAGAGGGGTGCCAAGGCCTTTGCCCAATACTCCCCGGTACTCTTTGAACTGGCCCAATACTGCCTTGAATTCCATCGCGCTTCTCAATTTCAACCTGCTGGTGCCAGATTAAAGCAAACATCAAGCCAACAATACAAGACATTGAAATGCAATGGATTTATTTTGACTACGTCAGAACTTTGTCATTTTCGATATTCGGTCGGAATGGGCAGATCTTTAGCCAGCGGCTGGGGACGGCGACCCTGACCACGGCGGAATTTCTTGAGCTGGAAGACATAGGCGAGCACCTGGGCAACCGCCGCAAACAGCCCTTCCGGGATCTCGTGGCCCAGCTCGGTTGAGTGGTAAATAGCCCGGGTCAAAGCCGGTGACGGCATGATGGGGATCTCGTACTCTCTGGCGATCTCCCTGATCTTCATTGCAATTTCATCTGTGCCCTTGGCCACGACCTTGGGCGCGGCACCGGGTTTGCCCGCATCATACTTGAGCGCTACCGAGTAGTGGGTCGGGTTGGTGATCACCACATCGGCCTTGGGCACATCCCCCATCATCCGGCGCATCGCCATCTGCATCTGCAGCTGACGGATCTTGCCCTTTACCTCTGGCTTGCCTTCGCTATCCTTGAACTCGTCCTTGACCTCCTGTTTGGTCATCTTGAGCTGACGCATGTGGTTCCACTGCTGGAACGGCACGTCGATGGCAACGATGGGAAGCAGGGCGCAGCAGAGGATGATCAACATCCAGAGAAACAACTCCAGCGCATCGATAATGCCGCCGGGAAATCCCTCCATGGAGAGGTTGAGCAGATGATTAAACTGACTGGATAACATCCACCAGGCAAACAGGGTGATGAACACCACCTTGGCGATGGATTTGACCAGCTCAATCAGCGACTGCACCCCGAACATTCGCTTGAGGCCGCTAAGTGGACTCAACTTGCTCATCTTGGGCATCATGGCTTCGGTGGAGAAGTTCATCCCCCCCATCAGGGTGTTGCCGATAAAGGCGGCAATCGCCAACAGCGCGAACAACAGCCCCAGCGGAAGAACCAGTTCCCCCAGCAGCGCCGGCAGCATGGCGATCATGGCATTGGGATCGAACGCCTGCTCCCGGTCCAGGGTAAAGCCCATGGTGACAACCTTGACCATGGCGGTCGCCAGCGAGCCCTTGAGCATCAACAGGCCAAAGACCGCCGAGAGCAGAACGCTGGCGGTCCCCAGCTCTTTTGAACGTGCAATCTGCCCTTTTTCACGGGCCTGTTGCAGTCGTTTGCCCGTGGGTTGTTCGGTACGTTCCTGGTCGGTATCAGCCATGAGCGCCCCCGAAGCACTGGGTGTTGATCAGCTCGCAGCTGACCTCCTGCACCCGCTCCCACATGATGTCGAAGTGGCCGAGGAACCCGCCGATAGTGAGCCAGAGGATGAGCAGACCCGACATCATGCTGACCGCAAAACCGATACTGAAAATGTTGAGTTGCGGCGCCGCCCGGGTCATGACACCAAAGGCGAAGTTGATTAGGAGCAAAGCGACGATGGCTGAGAGCGACATAACCAAAGCAGCCTGATACATCACACCCAGAAACGCACTCAGGGTTTTCATGGATGAAACCGAGAGGCCGTGCTCGGAGACAGGCAGTGTCTCGAAACTAAGAATGACCAGCCGCAGCATCACCAGATGACCATCCAGCGCCAGAAACACCAGGGTCGCCAACATCAGATAAAACTGACCCACCACGGGTGCCGACTGGCCATTCATCGGGTCCACCAAGGTGGCAAAACCCAGGCTGGTCTGCATGGCGATGACCTGGCCGGCCATCACGAAACTCTCCATCAGAAACTGGGTCATCAGGCCGAGGGCAATACCGATCAACAGCTGCTGGCCCAATACCAAAAAACTGCCGGCAGAGAAGAGCTCGATAGGAGGCATTTTCGGAAGCAGCGGGGCAATCAGAAAGGTGATGGCCAAAGCCAGCCCCATCCGTACCCGCGCAGGAGCGAGACGGCTGCCGAACACCGCCATCACCATCAGCAGACTGCTCACCCGCGCCAGCGGCCAGAGGATTGAAGACAACCACTCCATGATCAGAGCGGTTGTGTAGGTCATCCCACCACCTCGGGGATTTGATTGACCATCAGTATGAAAAAGTCCATCAGACTCTGCATTCCCCAGTGAGCACCAATTCCCAGGGCCAGCAGGGTCACGATAAGACGGGGCAGAAAGCTCAGGGTCTGTTCGTTGATGGAGGTGGCCGCCTGAAAAATGGCTACCACCAAGCCGATAGCGAGGCTGGGCAGGATCACGGCGCTGACCATGATATTGACCAACCAGAGCGCCTCACGAAAGACGTCGACAAAGGTTTCAGGACTCATGTTCGGGCTCCTTGCGCTCGACCGGCTAACCGGCACCCAGTCCGAAACTGTTGGCCAGCGACCCCAGAATGAGGTTCCAGCCATCCACCATCACAAACAGCATCAGCTTGAAGGGCAGCGAGACGATCATCGGCGAGAGCATCATCATCCCCATCGCCATCAGGATACTGGCCACCACCAGATCGATGACCAGGAACGGCAAGAACAGCATAAAACCAATCTGGAAGGCGGTTTTCAGCTCGCTGGTGACAAAGGCCGGGATCAGCACCCGTAGCGGCACATCGGCCGGTTTCTCCACCTGCACGTTGGCGATCTCCATAAAGGTGTTGAGATCCTTGATCCGGGTCTGGGCCAGCATGAACTGGTGGATGGGCAACTCGGCCCGCTCCAGCGCCTCCTTTGCCTGAATGGTCTCGGCCAGATAGGGCTGCAACGCCTCATCATTGATGCGATCCAGCACCGGCGACATGATGAAGAACGACATGAACAGGGCTATGCCGATCAACACCTGGTTGGAAGGGCTCTGTTGCAAACCGATCGCCTGGCGCAAGATACCCAACACCACAATGATGCGGGTAAACGAGGTCATCATGATCACCATGGCCGGCAAGAAGGAGAGCGCGGTCATCAGCGCCAGCACTTGCAGGGTCAGGCTGTACTCCTGAGAGCCATCCCCCATGGTCTTGACGGTCACCGCCGACATGGCGTCCTGTGCCAGCGCAGGCCAGGAGCAAAACAGTGGTATCAGCAGGCTGACCAGCAGCCCCGTTTTCAGCCATAAGCCGTTAGCTTTTTTCATGCTTGCCCATCAATTTGCCAAGCTGCTGGGAAAACGCCTGAGGCTGGTTTTCATCCAGCGGCTCCTCCAGCCGGTAGAGAAAATTGACCTGCTGCGGTGTTACGCCGACCAGCAGTTGCTGTTCGCCCACCTTGACCACCAGCAGCTTCTCTTTGTAACCCACCGGCAACGAGGCGATGACCCGCATCTGGCCGCCCCCCATGGCGGTCGCCAGCTTGCTCTTCTTGAGCAGAAAGCCCAGCACCAGAATGAGGCCAATCACCATCAGACTGGAGAGCAACCAGGAGCTCAGACTAGGCACGTTGGCAGATGCCGCTGTCTCGGCAAAGACCGGAACAGGCAGCAATAACAACAGGAGGCGCATCATTTGAGCTTCTTGATCCGTTCAATCTGGCTGATGACGTCAGTCAGGCGGATACCGAACTTGTCGTTCACCACCACCACCTCGCCGTGAGCGATCAGGGTACCGTTGACCAATACATCCAGCGGCTCGCCTGCAACACGATCAAGCTCCACCACCGAGCCCTGGTTCAGCTGCAACAGGTTGCGGATGCTGATCTGGCTGCGGCCCACCTCCATGGCGATAGTGACCGGAATATCGAGAATGGTGTCGAGCTTGCGACGCTCCTCGGCACTGATGGGGGCATCATCTTTCAACTCTTCCAGCGGGGCTGGCTTGGCTTCCGCCGTCACCTGCTCCTCCAGAGCCGCAGCCCAGGCATCAGCCATCAGATCCTCTTCCTCAGTTCCGCTCATCTTGTTTCCTTATGCTACTTCGTGACCGTTTACCGTAATAAACCGTCAATTATCGCTGTTGATCTTCGATACTGCGCTCGAGCTCTTCCAGCTCGGCCTCGCCATCAATTCGTACCCCGCCCCGGGTCACCAGATGCATCTCCGTCTTGACCCCTTCCGGACGTTTGAGCTTGTCGGTGATCTTGAGCGCCACATTATCCTTGGTGCGGCCCATCTTGGCGTGGAAAGTGGGCAAGTCCTCGACAAAAACCAGCAAATTTTCCGGCATATCGACCGGAATGATATCGCCGGGTCGCAGCTCCATCAGCTCACGCAAAGTGAGTTCGGTCTCCAGCAGCTTGGCGCGCAGCTCCACCTTGACGTCCATGATCTCGTCACGCAGCGCCTTGCTCCAGCGTACGTCGGTATCCCCCTTGTCACTCTGCACACCGGCGTCCAGCAGCTCGCGGATCGGTTCCAGCATGGAGTAAGGCATCGCCACGTGGAAGTCGCCGCCGCCACCATCGAGCTCGATGTGGAACGAGCTGACCACGATCACCTCGGTTGGGCTGACGATGTTGGCCATCGCCGGGTTCACTTCGGAGTCGAGATACTCGAACCCCACATCCATCACCGGCGCCCAGGCATCCTTGTAATCCTCAAACACCAGTTTGAGCAGCATCTGGATAATGCGCCGTTCGGTCGGGGTAAATTCGCGCCCTTCAATCTTGGCGTGATAACGGCCATCGCCACCGAAGAAGTTCTCCACCAGGATGAAGACCAGTCGGGCCTCCATGGTGATGAGTGCCGTCCCCTTGAGTGGGCGGAACCGCACCATGTTGAGACTGGTCGGCACAAACAGGGTATGAACATACTCGCCAAACTTGAGCATCTGCACCCCGTTGATAGAGACCTCGGCGGTACGACGCATCATGTTGAACAGGCTGATCCGCATATGGCGGGCGAAACGTTCATTCACCAGCTCCAGCGTCGGCATGCGACCACGGACGATGCGGTCCTGGGAGGAGAAGTCAAACTGGGCTACGCCGGGGTCTCCAGCGCCGCCTATCTCTTCCTCTTCGACATCATCGACACCGTGCAAGAGGGCATCAATTTCGTCCTGACTTAACAGATCGCTCACGCTTCACCTACTGCATTACAAAGCCGGTAAACAGCACTTGTTCGATAACGGGGGAAGAGACCAGGTCCTTGAGCACCCGACGGCACTCTTCCAGTGAATCCTTGCGCAGCTTCTCCTTGCCTTCAAAGGTCATCAGCTGTTCGGCACTGGCTGCGTTGAATACCCGCAGCAAGGTGCCTTCAATCAGGGGGATATTCTGTTTGGCCAGCGTCTCGTCGGCGGTACCGCGCACCATCAGCTGGATCTTGATCTGCACCAGTCGATCTCGCTGGGCACCTGCGACGTTGAAGACAAATGGGCGCGGCATACCGACATAGAGGGAAGGTTTAGGCGCTTCCTCCTTGGGTGTGGCCTCGGCACCTTCCGCCGCTTCAGCGGGCGGTTTATCGGAGCCGGAGAGCATCAGGAAGGCGCCAGCACCACCACCGCCCAGCAAAATTACCGCCAGGGCAATGATAATGATCAGCTTCTTTTTCTTGCCCGCAGCCGGGTCTTTTAGCGTCAACTCGTTATCGTCAGCCATCCCTTGTCCACCCTAGTCTCAAACTTGTTCGATATCATAAACTTACTCGGGATTGCATCAAGCATAGAAATCAATTCCGGAACCGTTTGTCGATTCCACCAGCAAACTGGGGTTGGAAGTGGTGAGTTCCCCTTCAACCAGCCCGTTACCGGACCGCGGCTGACCACTACTCTGACCTTGCTGACCCTGCCCGTTAAAGGTGGGCTGGCCCTGTTGCTGCTGTTGCTGCGACTGCTGCTGCACCTGCGTCTGACCAAGCTGGATCCCCTGCCCTGCCAGCATGTCACGTAGCCGGGGCATCGCCTGCTCCAGCATCTCGCGGGTCTGTCCATGTTGTACCACAAAATGGACGTTTGCCTGGCTGTCGGCCCCCATCTGGATCTGGATCTTCATCTTGCCAAGGCCGAGGGGGTCGAGCTGAATTTCCGCCTGTTGCAGTTTTTCGGCCAGCATCACATTGACCTTCTGGTGCAATTCGGCAGGTGCTTCCTGACTGGCCAGTTTCAAATGGGGTAAATTCTGCGGCTCACGGCGCAGCGTCGTCTCAGCGGCGGGCGCCCGGCTATCGGCTACCTGTGGCTGAGTCTGGCTGTTCTGGCCATGCTGAACGGTCTGGCTCGGGCTGCTTTCACTGCTAGATGTCGTCGCAACCAGGCTCTTCTCCGCCTCACCGGCCTTCGGTTTTACCTCAAGCGACACCGCTTTGCGCACCTCGTCGGTGCCCGTCACTTCCATCTGCTTGATGCCGGCTGAAATAGTCGACAACGGCGCTTGCGGCCCCTGAGATTCAGCCTGTGCCAACACCTGCTGCGGCGCCACCATTACGGGGGCGGCAGCACTATCACTCTGAGCAGTCGCATTTGCCGTCACTCTGCTCTGGGCTGCGGCACTTTCTGCGGCACTTTGCGCCGTCCTCACGGGCGCCGAACTTTGATTAGCGGTGGTGGCTTGCTGCTGGCTACCCTCGGCGGCCCCCTTTTCTGCCCCCTTGCCAGCTACCCCACTTCCATCCGCAGTTGCTGAGGTGGTTGCAGCGCCAGCTTCAGGCTGCTTGAGCCCCTCACTGAAGGCCTTGAGGGCGGTCCCCTGAGTCGTGGCTTGCGTCGCCTGCCCCTTGTTAGTCAAAACATTACTGGCGGCGAGATCGGATTTGCTGTCGCCAGCCTCTTTTGCAGCGAGTAACTCTACGGACTTGGCGGTGCTTGGCGACTCATCGACCGGCAGCACCTTGGCCAGCTGGGCCATTCGCTCTGCCCCCGTGAGGGGCTTGGTCTGCTTGCCATCTGCTCCGAGGGTTTCGCCCTTGGCAAAGGCTTTCTCCCCGGACTGCCCATCCGCAGTAGTGGCGGCATCTTCACCTTCAGAGGAGAGAACGGCAGCAGAGGCATCACCCTGTGCCACCACTCGCGCCGCTGAGGACAATACGGTGGTATCAAGAGTCGAGTTGACGGTCGTCGCCAGCGGCGACTGTGCCCCGGTCTGACCTGCAAGCTGTTGGGCAATTCTGGCAGCGGCAGGAGTCTGCTCGCCTTCATCAAGCGCAATCCCCTCGAGCTCACCCTCTTGCGGCAACGGATTGCCGTCTACCGCAGTGGTGCTCTGTTGGGCCGCCACCGCCAGCTGGGGTGTCACTAGCGAGGTATCGAGCTTGAGGGAGTCTTGCAGGCGCAGCAGAAAGTCGGTGGCAGGGACCTCCTCCACCTTGTTGTCGGCGTCAGGAGCCTGCTCCTTGCTGGTCTCCTCTTTGGGGGAGGCGCTCTCGGTCGCCAAAGATTTGGCTGATCGGATATGGTTACCGCCCTGAGTGGCCTCGGCGGCGCCCTGTTCGCTGTTCCGGGCCTTGGCAATCAGGGTGGCGAAATCACCCTTGCTGTCGCTACCGGTTCCCCCATCGATACTTTTGCTCTCGACGGAACCGCTCAGAGGCGCTTTGTCCAACCCGTTGGCCGGAGCCGAAGGCGTTTGTGTCAACAGTGTCTGCATCATGATGGGATCCCTGAATTCTGGTGGCCCCCAAAGAGATGGCCGCCGACAATGCCCATATCAAAGCAAGTTACAGGCCAGATTGATGAAAGCGTCGCAACATGGCGTACTCATCCAGCATCTTCTGCTCCTGACGCTGGGCTTTCTGCTGCTCGCGGCTCGCTTGCTTCTCCAGTAACAGCTCTACCGCTTTGCGCCGCTGCTGGGCCGCCAGCCACTCTTCACGGCGCTGTTCCAGCGCCTGACGCACCTGCAACACCCCTTCGTACTGCTGGGTCGCTGCCTGTTCGAGCTTGTTGATAAAGGCGTGATACTGGGTATTTTGCTGGGGCGAAATCCCCTGCAGGCCGCGATCGGTCCACTGCTGGTGATAGATCTGGCGGTACTGGTTGAGGGCATTTTGCTGATCCATGAACAGCTTGAGATCCTGCTGCGCCTTCACCAGCGCCAGCGCACACTGCTGCTCCGCCTCCACCAGCCGATCGGCCAACAATACCAACCCTTTACTCATCGTCGACCTCTCTGTTACCGACCATCATCAGCGCATCAATGGCATCGCCACCATCTGCAAGGCTTGCAGGCCATCATCGTAGTGAATGACCTCGCGCATCCCCTGCTGCAAGAACTGATCCAGATAGGGTTTTTGAATGATGGCGCGGTCAATGCGCGGATCGGAACCCTGACTGTAGGCGCCGATGGTGATGAGATCCCGGTTCTGCTGATAGAGGGAGTAGAACTGCTTGAGGGTGCGCGCCAGATCCATATGTTCCGGCGAGGTCACCATGGGCATGACCCGGCTGATGGACTTCTCGATATCGATAGCCGGATAGTGGCCCGCATCGGCCAGCTCGCGCGACAGCACTATATGGCCATCGAGGATCGCCCGCGCCGCATCGGCAATGGGATCTTGCAGGTCATCCCCCTCGGTCAGGACGGTGAAGAAGGCGGTGATGGAGCCCTGGCCGTCACTGCCGTTACCCGCCCGCTCCACCAGCGCCGGTAATTTGGCAAATACCGAGGGTGGATAACCCTTGGTCGCTGGCGGCTCGCCCACCGCCAGCGCGATCTCACGCTGGGCCTGGGCATAACGGGTCAGTGAATCCATCAAGAGCAGCACGTTGAGCCCCTGATCGCGGAAATACTCGGCGATGGCCAGCGCCGTTTCACACCCCTTTAGCCGCATCAGCGGCGAGGCATCGGCGGGAGCCGCCACCACCACGGAGCGGGCACGCCCCTCCTCTCCCAGAATGTCTTCAATAAACTCTTTCACTTCCCGGCCCCGTTCACCGATGAGGCCGACCACCACTACATCTGCCACCGAGCCGCGGGTCATCATGCCCAGCAGCACCGATTTACCGACACCGGAACCGGCAAACAGCCCCATCCGCTGGCCCTGACCGACCGTCAGCACGGCATTGATGGCGCGCACCCCCACATCCATCGGCTGATGGATCGGGCGGCGAGAGAGCGGGTTGATGCGGTGCTGGGCAAACTGCACGGTCTGGGAGGAGAGAATGGGGCCGAGGCCATCGAGTGGCTGACCGATGCCGTCGATGACCCGGCCAAGCAGGTTCATGCCAACCGGAATGCCGTGCTCTTCGGTGATGGGCACCACCCGGGCACCGGGGATCACCCCCTTGAGCTGTTCGCTCGGCATCAGAAACAGGCGATCGCCGGAGAAACCCACTACTTCTGCTTCCAGCATGCCGTCCTGGGTATCGATGCGGCAGAGCGCACCGATGGCGGCGCGGCAACCGATAGCTTCGAGGGTCAGCCCCACCACCCGGGTCAATTTGCCGGCAACCGGTGGTTTGGGGGCGCTGTCGCGTACCTTGTACCCTTGCAACCGGTTCAGTAGCGAGCCGCTCATCTGGCCTCCTGAGAGCTAAAAAGTGCAACCGGACAGCAACGTCCGGCATCGGTTATGGGCGTGCGTCCTGCGAAGCCGGGTTCTGCGACGCATTGTCCCGCAAGAAGTTGCGCAGCAGCTGATCGATGCGCCCGGAGAGGGTCAAATCGATGCTGGAGAGCTCGGTCGCCAGTTGCAGATCGCCGGGGGAGAGGGTGGGATCGCTCTGCAATCGCCAGTGGCGCTTGGCGCACTCTTCGGCGCCAAATGCCTGCTCGATGCGTGCGATATCGTCGGGATGCAGCATCAGGGTCACCCCCTGCTCGGCGGCGGGCAGCAACGCCAGCCCCTCTTTGAGCGCCTCCAGCAGAATGCGGGGGGAGGTCTCTGCTTCGTGACGAATCAGCGCGCGGGCCAGTTGCATCACCAGCGAGACCAACTGCTGCTCCACCGCCAGATCCAGCTCGTTAAGCGGATTGGCCAGGCGGGTGGCGAGCCCCTGCCAGTGGGCGATCTCCTGCTCCACCAGCTCGCGGCCCATGGCCAGTCCCTCCTCGCGCCCCTGTTCGAGACCGGCAGAGTGGCCCTGTTGCAATCCTTCCAGCTTGCCCTCTTCCATCCCCTTGGCATAACCGGACTCGCGCCCCTCGGCCATCCCCTCTTCCCAGGCAGCCTGACGGATCGCTTCAAGCTCTTCGGCGGTGATGCTAGGGGTCGGCTCCTGTTCGGGCTCCGGCTCCACCACCTCCTCTTCCTGCTGATACCAGTCAGGGGCCAGGCCAAGAGCATTGGTAGGCGCTCCCGCCTCTACCTCGACCTCCATCTCGGGCCAGCCCCAGGTCTCTACCCGGGCATCATCGCCGTCGGGGCGCACATAACCACGCAGTTTGTTGTTCATGCTTTGCGCGGCTCCTTACCACTGCCTGATGCGGGCTTGGCATCGCAATTCTGTTTATGGGCCATGGCTTAGAGGAACTCCTCGCCGCCACCGGCACCCAGCATGATTTCGCCAGCATCCGCCAGACGACGGGCGATGGAGAGGATCTCTTTCTGGGCCGCTTCCACTTCGGAGACCCGGATCGGCCCCATGGCCTCCAGATCGTCTGCCAGCATTTCGGCCGCCCGTTTGGACATGTTCTTGAAGATTTTCTCGCGCATCTGATCGTCGGAGCCCTTGAGGGCGCGTTGCAGCAGATCCCCAGGCACTTCCCGCAGCATGGTCTGGATGCCGCGATCGTCCACATCGATGAGGTTTTCGAACACGAACATCAAATCCTGGATCTGCTGGCTCATCTCTTCGTCCGACTCGCGGATGGAGTCCATCAACTGGCCTTCGATATTGGTATCCAGATAGTTCATGATGTTGGCGGCTGCCTTCAGGCCGCCCATCTTGGCTGCCTGGGCACCGGCCGCACCGGCGAACTGTTTCTCCATGATGTCGTTCAACTCTTGCAGTGCCGCCGGTTGTACCTCTTCGAGGTTGGCGATACGCATCACCAGATCGAGGCGCACCTGCTCCGGGAACTGGCTCAGGATCTCGGCGGATTGCTCCGGCTCCAGATAGGAGAGCACGATAGTCTGGATCTGCGGGTGTTCGTTCTGGATGATGCTGGCCACCTGACGGGCATCCATCCACTTGAGCGAATCGAGGCCGCGGGCGCCGGAACCGAGAATGATCTGGTCCACCAGATTGCTCGCCTTGTCCTCGCCAAGAGCCGCCACCAACGCCTTGCGCACGAAGTCTTCGCTGCCGATACCGATGTTGGTGTACTTCTGGATATCGTCGATGAATTGACGGTGCACCGCCGCCACCCGATCGTGACTGAAGTCGGACATGGAGGCCATCGACATACCGAGCCGCTGCACCTGCTTGGGCTCGAGATGACGGAAGATCTGGGCGGCATCCTCTTCATTGAGGCTGAGCATCAGCACCGCAGCCATCTCCATCCCCGACATCTGGTCGAGGATCTGGCGCTGACTGTCGGTGATGTCATTGCCGGTGACTTGACTTTTCTTTTCTTCAGGCATCTTTGTTCGTTACCCATTCTTTAATGACCTGAGCGGCCAGATCCGGCTCGTTCGCCACCAGCGCACGTACCGCCTTGAGCAAGTCTTCGTCACGGTGCAGATCCGGCAGTTTCAGCTGGCCATCGCGTACACCAAATACCTGATCGCTCTCGACTTGTGCTGACAGCAGACTCAACTCGTCGTCGCCACCCAGTACGGTGTGGTTGTCGAAATCCACTTCCCCTTCCGGTTTGGCATCAGGGTAGAGCAGTCGCTTGAGCATGGGGCGAACCACTGTGACGATCAAGACGATGATCACCAGTACCGAGGCGGCAATCCGCACCGCACGCCAGAACCAGGGCTGATCGTAGAGCGGCACTTCGGCCACGGTATCCAACTCTGGGCGATTGAACGGAATCGCGACCACCTCAAGGGTATCACCACGGGTCACATCAAAGCCAAGGCCACCGCTCAGCAAACGACGCAATGTATCGAGTTCTGCCTGGGTGCGCGCCTCACGAGTCACGGCCCCGTCGGCACCGGGGACCGCTTTGTAATCCACGGCAACCGAGACGGTCATGCGGCGAATGCCACCCATCTGGCGACGGGTATGGCTGACGGTGGTATCCAGCTCGAAGTTGCGAGTCGCCTCTTTGCGGGAACGGCCCGAAGCGGCAGCGCTGGCACCATCACCACCGGTCGCCTCCTCGGGAATATTGGAGGCGGCAGGGGGCTGGTTGGAGAGGGCGCCGGGCACACCACCATTGCTGCCACTGGCGCTGTTCTCTTCCATGGTCATTTCGGAGCGCACTGCAGGCAGATCCGGGTTGTAAGTCTTGCGGGTCTGCTCCTGCTGGGAGAAGTCGAGGGAGAGATCCACTTCCGCCGTATAGTTGTCGGCCCCCAGCACCGGGATCAGGATGGCGTCAATTTTTTGTTTGTACTCCAGCTCCTGCTTCTGCTGCATGGCAAACTCTTTGCGAGTCTGGGCCGAGATCGGGTCTTGCGAACCGGAGTTGAGCAGGCGGCCATTCTGATCGGTGACAGTGACGCGGGTCGGCTCAAGGCCATGGACGGCGGAGGCAACCATATCGACGATGGAGTCCACCTCCCCCTGCCCCAGCGCAGCCCCTTTCAGGTTGAGCACCACGGTGGCACTGGGTTTGCGTTCGTTGCGGGCAAACACGTTATCTTTCGGAATGGCCAGCAGCACCTGGGCTTTGGCCACATTCTGGAACTGCTCGATGGCGCTCGCCAGCTGGCGCTCGCGGCTCAGCTTCAGACGTTCGCTCTCCATCCGCTGGCTGACGCCGAAACTGGAATCTTTCAGCAGGATATCTTCGCCACCGATGTTGCTATCGGTGGCATTGGCAAGACCGGCACGGGTCAGGGCCAGCTGGATAGTGGGGTAGCTTTCGGCGTTGACCAGCACGCTCTTGCCATCCACCTCATAGGGGATCTTCTGCTGATCGAGGAAGTCGAGAGTCTTCACCAGCTCCTGGGTGGTGTAGGTGCCGAGGGGACGCATATCCGGCTCCTTGCCCCACAGCAGGATAAACACCGCAATGGCCAGACAGATGGCAAGCCCCAGGATCAGGGTGATTTGCCGCAGCACATCGGTGTTGGACAGGAAGCCCAGCGCCGAACTCTTCTGCTCATTTTCATCGAGGGCGGCGGTGCCCTCATCGTTTATCAGCAGATCGCCGTTTTGGTCAGTAGCCACGATTTATGTCCTTATTGCTGACATGTTCATGATGTTCAGTCGTCATGGTTTATTGGCGTCGCTTATACCGGCATGTTCATGATGGTCTTGTAGGCATCGACCATCTTGTTGCGCACCTGTACCGTGGCTTCAAAGGCGATGGACGATTTTTGGCCCGCGATCATCACTTCGGCCAGATCCACCGACTTGTCGCCCATATCGAAACGGGTGCGCAGATCATTGGCGGCCCCTTGCAGCTCGTTGACGTTGCCAAGCGCCTGTTGCAGCAGCAGACCAAAGTCGGAGGTTACCTGACGACCGGGTTGTGCCAGCGGCGTTGCGCCTGCTTCGATCTTGAGCGCCTGCATCTCTTGCATCAGGCTGCTTGCACTAATTTCCATTTTCCATCCCCAGACAAATCATTGACGCTGGCATGCAACAAGCAATTAGAGTGCCAATGCGTTAAAAGCGCGATGCGGATGAGTGGCCAGACCAGGCCGGACGGGTTCGACAACGGCAGGTGGCTCTGATTAAATCCGACTCTGACGCCCACTTTTGCTGGCTGGCAAGGAGTCCGCTCTGGATTATCGCAAACCCGTGTTCAAGGCGATGGACTACATCAGCCACCATCTGGATGACAATCCGAGCCTGGATGAGGTCGCAGCGGCGGCGGCCATCTCCACCTTCCACTTCCACCGTATTTTCAAGACGATGGTCGGCGAAACCATTGCCGGATTTACCCGGCGCCTGCGTATGGAGCGCGCTGCCCGTCGCTTGCTCGCCTCCCCCCAGAGCGATATCACCACCCTCGCACTGGCCGCCGGGTTCTCCAGCTCCCAGAATTTCGCCAAAGCCTTTCGCCTGCACTTCGCCATGAGCCCTTCGGAATACCGCCAGCAGCAAGGGGGAAACTGGAAAAGCAAGATTGGAAACGATCCCCTTCCCTTTGACACCTATGATGGCCTGGTCATGCACCCGGTCACCGAACACCCGGGTCTGTTGCAGGGGGCTAGCGTCAGGCAGATGCCCGCCCGGCGCGTGGCGTACATGCGCCGCCTGGGCCCCTATGGCAAAGAGACCTGCGAGCAAGCTCATCGGGATTTGCTCGCGCTGTTCGCCTCAGACGAGGCGATGACACCAGCGGGTACCCTGAGTCTCTATTGGGATATCCCCGATATCACCGATGAGACCCGTTGCCGTACTGACGTCTGCATCGAACTGGGGCCAGAAATCCCCGCAGGGCGCCAGTTAACCACCCAGACCATCGCCGCGGGCCCCTATGCGGTATGTCACTTTATCGCTCACGGCGATCAACTGGTCGCCTGCTGGGAGACGGCATTTCGCTGGGTAATGGGCCAAGGGCTGAACTGCGACGATCGCCCGTGTTACGAGCAATACCACGCAGACACGGACCCCGACCGGGATCATTACGTGTTTGATATCTGTATCCCGCTGATCAACCGATAAGCCGATACCTCATTTCCATTTACCCACTTCGGTGCCTTCGGGCACCGAAGCGACGGAGTCATGCCCATGAATATCAAAACGCTGTTTCTCGCCAGCCTGCTGGTGACGCTTCCCGCTGCCGCCAATGCCCAGTCACAGAGCCAGACGCTGATCTTTGGCGGCACCATCTACAGTGGTGATCCGGCGAACCCTCACCCGGAAGCGGTCGGCATTGAAGGTAAAAAGATAGTTGCAGTCGGCAGCTATCAGGAGGTCAGTGCCCGCCTCGGCAACCATGCCAAGCGTCTTGATCTGAAAGGAAAGTACCTGATGCCAGGGCTCATCGACAGCCATGTTCATGCGGCATTTGCCGGTTTTCAGGGGATGACGGTTAACTTTCCCGATGCCATGAGTGAGGTTGAGCAGGTGCAGCAATTTCTGACCCGCAGCAAGGATGACCCCCGCCTGACACTGGGCGATGTAGAGCTATACAGCAATGTCTCCCTCGACTACTGGCATCAGCTTCCCCTGCTCGATCAGGTGTTCAATGGCCCGCAATACCGGCAGATCCCGGTAGTGCTTGCCGGTTCGGATGCCCACACCGGTTGGGCCAATCAGGCCATGCTGCGCAAGGCTGGCATTGATGCCGGCTCCCTTGACGGCCGTTATGCTCCGCTGAAAGGCACTTTTGGCCTCACCCCATCCGGCAAGCTCAATGGCTTTGCCTCGGAAGGCGGCTGGGATGCCATCCTCAAGGCCCTGCCCCCCGTCAGCGACGAGACGATTGCCAAGGCCATCATGACCGCCGCCAAACAGCTCAATCAGGTGGGCATTACCGCCTGGATGGACCCTATCAGCAACATTCGCCCCCTTGCGCCCATCTTCAACGCCGAGCCGGATCGCCGCGATACCGGCCTGCTGCCGGCGTACAGCATGCTCTCCCGGGAAGGCAAGCTGACCGGACATGTATCCGCACTGGCACTGGTGGGGATACATGCATCACCCGCCATCATTGATGACGTCTTGGCGCTGCAACAGCAGTTTCAAGATGCCCCGGACGTGAAACTGGTGGGGATAAAGATCCTGCAAGATGGTGTCATCGAGTATCCATCCCAGACCGCCAAGTTGAGCGAGCCCTACCTCAACCGTCCCGGTTACAGCGGCAAGGACGATCTGGACAAACAGCGTTTTAACGAGCTGATCCGCACCGCGGATGCCCATCAACTTATCGCTCACTTTCATGCCATCGGCGATCGGGCCGTCCGAGAATCCCTCGATGCCATCGCCTATGCCCGGGCCCACAATCAGGATCACCGCTTGCTGCACAGCATCACCCATCTGGAGGTGGTGAGCCCGGCCAGCATTGCCCGCTTCAAACCGCTCAATGTGGCCGCATCGATGCAACTGTTG
>NZ_CAWNZT010000258.1:0-113 GCF_963878965.1 Aeromonas sp. HMWF015
AGCGAGTTTTTCCTTTAATACGGGGTTTTCTGGCTCATAATTTTCAAATGTATTTGAAATGAAATTATCAAATTTCATAGTGCCTTGTTGTTTGAATGCGGAAATCGTCGCAT
>NZ_CAWNZT010000258.1:123-530 GCF_963878965.1 Aeromonas sp. HMWF015
TACGCTTGGCCTTATAGTTAGATTTAGAGAATCTATTTTCTCATCGATAGAGGCATTGTGTAATTGATTCGTGTGCTCTAGATAATCTAGTAACATTGTTTAAATCCTATCTTTAGGCTTGAATCTCTCATAGCCTTCAGGAGAGTTTATAACAACTAGTTTTTTTCCATCAGCAGTTTTTTCTGACCATATCTTATCTTCAAGATTATCTATACCATCATCATAACTTATAGTGATTTCCTTGCTTAGTCGTACGCTTGATCTTTTATATGGTACCTCAGATGGTACTAGGGTAAATGACGAGTCAAATTTTTTATTTTCTGGGAGAGCTCTAAGTTTTGGCAAATCCTTAGCGAGTTTTTCCTTTAATACGGGGTTTTCTGGCTCATAATTTTCAAATGTATTTG
>NZ_CAWNZT010000258.1:540-1155 GCF_963878965.1 Aeromonas sp. HMWF015
TTCTAAGAATTGTGTAATCTGAAGGGTAATCATTTCTCAGCCTATTAAGATATTTTATTACTTCGCTTGAAGCTGTCTTGGTATTAAGGGCATCACCTCTTATCTCCTTTAATTCAAGGAAATCTTTCCACCAATATACCGAAGGTTTCTTATTTTTATCAAATATAAAAACCTCAATAGGAATGCCATCTGCATCAAAAGTTGTTTTACAAGCCTTGTACACTTTATCAGCGATTGCAAGACCAATTTTTTTCTTAAAGTCATTCTCATCTAGGAATATTTGGTGTTCAATTTTTACACCTAAGTATGATACAACCCCCTCTTCTCTATATAGGAATTGCAAAAAGCTTCCTTTCTTGACGTGCCCTGTTCCTTTTGCAGATAGATGACCAACACGGTTATCTGTATCAATTTCTTTTTCCAGAAGTCTTTTTGCTAAATTTTCGGCGGCAGTACTATTGAACAGATCTTGCGCATCGTAAAATGAGTTCAGTGATTGGTAAAATTCTGTTGTCTCTCTATTAAATTGATATGCTCTCTTGTGTGTATCTGCACTTACTTCAACAAGAAGATCAGACAGATAGCCTTCAATATCATTTCCATCATCTTCAATTA
>NZ_CAWNZT010000259.1:0-692 GCF_963878965.1 Aeromonas sp. HMWF015
GTTTCAGGCTTATCAATACTATCAAGAGCTAGACGAAAAGCACAAAAAACAGTGATGTATTCAGACCAAAAATAACTGAGATGTGCTCAATAGACTCCTCTCCGGCTTTGCCGGAGGGGAGTTTCGTGTTGGCATCAAATGATGCATTTTTTGTAACTAGGGGGCTATCATGGCAAGCCTCGCCAGCCTTATCCAAGTCGCTTCTGATTTTTAACCACCAGTGTTCAAAATCTGATATTCACAGATACTTTTTGATACGAATATCAAAAATATCACACAAAACACCTCAATTGAGGCCTTTTGTGTGATATTTTTTACGTAACTATAAAAGTCATGGCTAGATATAAATCCATGCTAATGAACATGATTGCCAAACACCTATGGTTAAGTTTATTGACAAGCGGTACATCTGCAGTTGGCATATTTCATAAATATATTTATCCATACTCGGTGACATCCATTTAAAAACGAAGTTATTTTTTATCCATGTGTTTTTATCTATGATACCCGTGAGGGCATGGGTAAGTAAGTTCATGTAGGCATTTGATAGGCATTCGGTGTCACGGCTGCTTGTATATATGATGCGTGATAGCTTGTATCGCTATCACAATGATACTATCCTATACTCCTCGCACAGTCTTATATCGCAGTATGATGTTCCATGTTGTGAACTATAGAGATGACTGGGCGCA
>NZ_CAWNZT010000259.1:702-1113 GCF_963878965.1 Aeromonas sp. HMWF015
AACATCCGCAGTCTGCGGGCCGCAATGCGTGAGTTGCCTCTGGACCAACTCAAAGATGCCCACGAGAAGATTGAAATGATTTATCTGGAACGGTTGGAGCTGGCGGAGAAAGAACAAGCCGCCCAAGCTGAGCACCAGCAAAAGCTGGCTGAGTTCCAAGCGATGTTGGCTCAAGCTGGTATCGACCCGACAGAGTTGTTAGGCAGTGCCCCGGCAGCAGCGACTGTAGCCAAATCTAAACGGGCACCGCGTCCCCCGAAATACCGTTATGTTGAAAATAGCGTAGAGAAAACCTGGACCGGTCAGGGCCGTACACCCAAGTTCCTGGCTGAGCAGCTCGAGCAAGGTCGCCAGTTGGATGACTTCCTCATCTAAATAAACAAGGCCATGCCCTCACGGTGTGGCCTTTCT
>NZ_CAWNZT010000259.1:1201-2576 GCF_963878965.1 Aeromonas sp. HMWF015
GTAGTTGGGATCCACGTCGCCCCAGACGCTGACTAGCTAAATATGGCGTTAGTGAGTTGAAACGATCTCTATGAATCGTACACACTTTGGAAACTACACGGTGTATAAGTGTCAAAATTTCTTCACATACATAATGATATTGTTATTTCTATTCATGTCGAATATGCTAAACTTCTTGTCATGATAAATCATTTTTATGGTTTCTTCTTGAGAGAAGCCTACTCTAGCTACCATGCTTAGATAAAGATTCGCACCTTCCCTCCTTAATAAGGTAGGGGTGTTTGTTTCTTCCATATTATATCTAAAGGAATAAGTTCCATCTGTGTCGTCATCAATGAAGTACCCTTTCGACAAGAAAGTTGCAATCTCACCTAAGGATGGTGAATTTAAGTACGTATGTGAGATGAACTCTCCATTTTTCATTTTGGTTACGATGTGGATGTTGGTTGTCTCTTTTCCAACATAATATAGTGATGCTTGATACTCACCATCTGTGGTTAGTCTTTTGTCGACATATACAAAACTTGACCAAGTTAAGACTAGAGAGAGGAGTGTAATGATTATATTGCACATACATGCCCACCCTCAGATATGACGCTCTTTATCTTGCATAGTCCTTTGGCATAGTTTTCTTCACGGAATGTGAATGACACGCTTTTATTTTGACCAACAGTAAATGATATGTTGTAGTATCCGGCATTATTTTGCACAAATACCATGGAGCCTGGATAGGGCAGAGAAATTATTTTTTTTAACTCATCAGTGACTACGCTGCCTTTCCGAGTAATGACACTCATTGATTTATTATCTATTTTGATTGTGGATTTCTCGTACTCTTTGGAAAGGTACACTTTATCCAAATCATTGGAAATCACAAATGAGAAATTATATATACTAATCATAATTAGGATAGCATTTAGTGGGATGAATGCGCGCTCTGACAATGACTTAATAAATGAGATGTTCTCGCTTAGTTTAACATCGATTTTTGGGGGCTTGCAGATTGATTTATTATGGGAGTTGATGGAAATGGTTTCTCCATGAGATATGGTGGAGGTGCCGAGTTCATTTAGAAATGCAGTCGTTGGCTGGAGCTCACAGACTAGGCGATATCCAACCTTCGGTATCGTAACTATGACCTCATCAGTTACACCTAATTCTCTTAATCCCTTTCTTATATTGGAAATCGATTTTGCTAGTGAGGAATCAGTGACGATTCTCCCCTCCCATGCAAAACTACTTATCGCTTCCTTTGATACAACCTCACTGTGATTTTTTGCTAGAAGATGTAATGTCATGGATTCGGCATAAGCTAGCTTAACCCGCTTGGAAGTATTAGATAATTCACCCTTGAAGGGAATGAATTTTATATGAT
>NZ_CAWNZT010000260.1:0-113 GCF_963878965.1 Aeromonas sp. HMWF015
GCGCGCAGCCGAACGCTCAGCTCCACGACGAGGAACTCGTTTGCCGAATGACTGGTTCCTACCAGCGGAGTGGGGGAGGTGGGCCAGCAAGGAAACTGGATGGCCACGAGAGC
>NZ_CAWNZT010000260.1:123-2293 GCF_963878965.1 Aeromonas sp. HMWF015
TCGACCCCAAAAATCCATCCATCAATACCAGCCATAGCTCTGAGGAGTCTTGCTTGACCACTTTTTGCTAGCTTAACCAGCATCACTCCCCCGTCTTCAGGTTCCCTGTCTGCCAAGTTAATGATGCATATATCTCCTGCAACAATACCTGATTTTGAGAGATGGTCATTGTTCGATTCTATTGCAATGCTGTGACTTTGGTTCTCTGCAACTACGTATCTCCCGCTATCCATATTGGGCATCATGTCAGTTGCAAGTTGCTCCACATCAGAAAGGGGCCAAATTGGAACCTTATCTGAATTGAACTGTATGTCATTCAATAAATCCCCACTACTACGACCAGAGTAGAGCCAGATGGGATCAACCTTTAAGACCTTTGCTATGGAAATTAAGGATGAAACTCGCATCTCGCGATTCGGGTTGTTGATGGTATTGCTGATCACGCTTTTAGATAGGCCTGTACGACGAGCAAGCTCAGACATACTGATTCCTTGCTCCTGAAGCTTCTCTTCAAGGCGCTGCCCGAATGTTTTCATCCAAAACCTCTTGTTCACTTTAGAGACTAAATTGTAATTCCCTGGCCGATCTCTTTGGTGGACGCTGGTGGTTGACTTCGTTCTCTATGGAGTACAGTATTTTGTTTGATTTCCAGAACAGGACCATGACCCATGAAAAAGCAGGATGTGATTCAGTACTTCGGCAACATGGCCCGCGCTATGAAAGCAATCGGTGTCTCCCGTAGCCTCGCTGTGAAGTGGGGCGAGATTATCCCAGCGCAGCATGCGGTCAGTTTTGTCATAGCCAGCAATGGTGAATTGCGTTTAGGCCTGGAGGATTACCCCCTTCTGACAAAAGAACAGGAACATTCTACCCAGCAGGCCGCTTGACCACCCACCTGCTCACCAAATCGAGAGGGCATACAGCATGGGAAGAGAAGCACTTCCTGATCACCAAAAGCTCGACACGCTATCGCCTTTAAGGACACGTGCTACACCTGCCCAGCGCCATATGTGGAGAGAAGTTAGTGCCGAGTTCGGCATGACAGAGACTGCATTTGCCCGCACTTCATTGCTGATCCTGCTCAACTCCATATCTAAATATGAGCCGCAGATCCTGGCTAGGGCCGTGAAAAGGGCGAACCAGGCTCTTATCGAGCAGGGGTACCCGCCGGTCACAGTTGAGGAGATCTTGAAGGGGGAGGGGTTACCTGAGCGCGGCCTGCTCACGTTTACCTCTGAAGATGAGGCCGTTTACGAAGAAGAGCGGCGCAAGACGCCGGTACAGAAGCTGATTGGACTAATCAATGTTGTTTTAGGGAGATAAGACCATGTCTACCGTAGCAAGACTGACACGCCCGGCCCCGAAGCATGTGGATGAGCGTGACAACATCATCCTGAAATCCGTCATGCACGAATTGGCGCTATTTCTGGAGGATGACTCATCGATCACCATTGCGCAGGCTGCTGGTACAGACAGGACTGCTTTGCGCCTGTCGCGCCAGCTAATGGCCTACCAGGTTGAACGTGCGGAGAAGCAAGGTAGCGCATAACTATCAACTGTTGCCCAGCTGACCACTGGGCATTTTTTAAATCAGGACCCGACCATGACCAAGTCAATCATTGCCCTTGGGGGCTCACTATTACCAAAATTTGCGTTCGTTTGCTGCAGGGTGGGGCGCCCGGCCCTCCTTCATGAAGATCTGATACATCGGAGGGCTGAGCTATGAGCATGCTGCTGATGGTCAAAGCGATGAACATCAAAGTGGGTAACCCGCTGCGTAAACTGGTGCTTATCAAATTGGCAGACAACGCCAGTGATACCGGCGAGTGCTGGCCTTCGCATCAACATATCGCTGACCAATGTGAGATTTCGCGTCGCTCAGTGATCAGTCATATCGATGCGCTCTGCGCGGCGGGCCTTTTGATTAAGGAAGCCAGAAGAGGCCCCAATGGGAAGAGGTCAAATGTCTACATGCTGACACTTGATGGTGAATCTCCTGCACATCCAGATGTGCAAGAGATGCACATAGCATGTGCAGGAGTTGCACATAGAATCAGTCACTCTTTAGATCCAGTCATTGATCCAAAGATCCCCCCTATATCCCCCCAAGGGGAGCGCGCAGCCGAACGCTCAGCTCCACGACGAGGAACTCGTTTGCCGAATGACTGGT
>NZ_CAWNZT010000260.1:2344-3226 GCF_963878965.1 Aeromonas sp. HMWF015
CTAACGTGACAGCTCTGCCTGGGATGCAGGAACGGCCATTGGTGAGCGACCGCATGGCGGCGTTTATGGCAGAGGAGCTGTTGCCGATGATGGCCGGTAGCTGGCCGGCAAGTGCGAGCTACCTGGATGCGAATGCCCGAGGGGTAGTGTTGGCCTGGGGCGGCGTGCTGCGTGGGTTTACACCCGCGCAAATCAGGGAAGTGGTGCTGGATATGGCTGCTAACGTAGAGCGCCAGTTTGTACCGCGTCCGGCGGAAGTGAGGGCAGAGATACTGCGCAGATTACCTCCTGAGCCACGCCAGCTCCTGTTCTCCATCGGGGCATGTGAGATGGAGGCGACCGTTATCGTGCTGAAGCGTGACGGCGAGGTTACTCGCGAAGCTGTGAAGATTGAGATGGAGCGGATTCTTACCGACCGTCGAGACCGTGGTTACACCATCACAGGGGGGATTCAGGGATGTTCAACCAAGATGTGATCGCCGCGGTCAAGGCTGCGAAATTCTGCAGGGTAGTTGTCTACCCAGCCGTTCGGGGCTGGAGTGGGGGGAGGGTACAGCTGGAGGTTGCAGATGAGCTTTCTGCGTTGGGGCACACGGATTGCTTGCGTGGGGCAGGGCACTGGTTGGTGATCGACATGATGCCTGAGCGAGTGGTGATGGAGGTGGAACATCTGAGGGGGTCGTCAGTGAATGTGTTGGGAGGTGAATGAGGGTTAGTTTTTTTCCTGGCCTTGGTCTGGTGGAACTGCTGGTATGGTTGAGCGGGGACTGCCAGTTCAGTAAGGGTGTTATCTCTGGCATTGAGCCAGAAGAAGTAGCCAGGCAACATCACCTAGCTGAATTGGAAAAGATGGAGAGTTATTCCCAAAAGGGAGGGGGGGGG
>NZ_CAWNZT010000260.1:3236-3465 GCF_963878965.1 Aeromonas sp. HMWF015
GGATCCATCTAGAGGCCGCTACGTTTGCTGACTACTGGCAGTCACTGCCTGGGGCCAAAGCAACCAAGCTGGATTGGGAGAAAACATGGCGAAACTGGGTGCGTCGTGCTGCAAGCTCGTTTAGGACGGCAGCACAGCGCAAGCCATTGGCAAACCTGCAGGCGGCCCAGAATGCAGCACAGGCGCTCAGAGAGTCGGGGAGGGGGGTCTATGACGACAACACACCCCT
>NZ_CAWNZT010000261.1:0-922 GCF_963878965.1 Aeromonas sp. HMWF015
ACCGGGATGCTGTCGCCGGTCTGTTGGCCGAAGGGCTGGCACCCGCCCAGCAGGCGGAGTACCTCAAGCTGCGTGGCCCCGTGGTCACCCGCGCCCAGACGGTTCGCCGCCAGATGCGCGAAGAGGGACTGATCGACGAGCTCAGCTTCGGCTCCGCGGCGCTGGAGCGCTATCTGGAAGAGCCGGACGACGGCTACTACATCAAATCGCCGAAATCCTTCCTCGGCGCCTATGGCCTCAAGGCCCCCCAGATCGCCCTGTTTGAAGATATCGTCTGCGCCATGATGCTCCACGTTCGCCAGCAGGCGGAGCAGCAGCTCGGCGCCCCGATCCGCCAGGCGGTGATCGGCCGCCCGGTCAACTTCCAGGGGCTGGCGGGGGAAGAGAGCAACCAGCAAGCTATCGCCATCCTGACCGAGGCGGCCCGTCTGGCCGGTTTCGAGCAGGTGGAGTTCCTCTACGAGCCGGTGGCCGCCGGGTTTGAATTCGAGGCGCGCCTCACCGAAGACGCCGTGGTGCTGGTGGTGGATATCGGTGGCGGTACCACCGACTGCTCCATGCTGCGGATGGGCCCCAGCTACCGCGATCAGCTGGATCGCAGCGGTGATCTGCTCGGCCACAGCGGCCAGCGGATCGGCGGCAACGACTTCGATATCCGCCTGACGGTGGAGGGGATGATGCCGCTGCTCGGCATGCACGAGACCCTCAAGACCGGCAAGCCGCTGCCCCACCCGCTGTTCTGGGATGCGGCCGCCATCAACGACGTCAGCGCCCAGAGCCGCTTCTACAGCCTCGACACCGCCCGCCAGCTGCAGGATCTGCAGCTCGACAGCCAACCCGGCAGCAAGCTGGGGCGTCTGGCCAACCTGCGGGCCCACAAGCTGAGCCACCAGCTGGTATGGCGTGCCGAGCAGGGCAAGAT
>NZ_CAWNZT010000261.1:932-5830 GCF_963878965.1 Aeromonas sp. HMWF015
CGCCAGTCGCTGGCCGAGCTGGAAAAAGGGCTGGAAGCGGAGCTGACCCGCGAACAGCTGGCCAACGCATCGGCCCTGCTGCTGGAGAAAATTGGCGAGCTGATGGACGAAGCGATTGCCGCCGCCGGTGTGCAGCCGGATCGCATCTTCGTCACCGGCGGTAGCGCCCGCTCGCCGCTGATCGCCAGCTTTATCCGCCAGAAGCTCCCGTCCATTCCGCTCGAGGGTGGCGATGACTTTGGCTCGGTGGCCGCGGGTCTTGCCCGTTATGCCGAGCGGCTGTTCGCCAACTGAGCCCTGAGATAGCGTAAATCGATGGCAGCATCACCCGTGTGTTGCCATTAAGCGACAGTCGTGCGGGACAAGGGGCGACAGAAGCGGTCGGTCGTCCCCTCTCCCGCCCTGCTCCCGACTGCCCAAAAAGGGTATTCTTGACGCTCCCCCAACCGGAGCCCCCTCATGCCCAGATTGCCCTTTTTGCTGATCCCCCTGTTACTGCTCGCTGGCTGCAGCTCGACCGCCTTTGTTCAGCAAGATCTGCAACACCACCACTGGGTACTGAGCAAACTGGATGGCCAACCGATCGAGGCCCCCCGCGACAATCCCCCCGATTTCGAGATCGGCGAACACTTCACCGTCAACGGCATCGCCGGTTGCAACCGCTACTTCGGTCAGGGCCATCTGGAAGATGACAAGCTGTGGGTCACCAGTCTGGGCAGCACCGAAATGGCCTGCATGCCGCCGCTCGACACTATCGAACAGGCTGTACTGACCACCCTTACCGAGGGTGCGACCCTGAGCGGCACCAGTCAGAACCTGATCCTGCAGGGCAAACAGCACCGTTTGGAATACACCTTGCGCGACTGGGTGTTCTAACGCTCACAAAGCCGCATCACAAACAGGAACATGTTGTGCGGCTGTGGCACAATATGAAGCAGAGTTCGCAACGGAGGCTGCCTCAGCCATGTCGATGGATCGCCTGTTTGACAAGATCAAACAACTCCCCACTATTCCCAAGCTGCTGCACGAGTTGATGCAGAGCTTCAACGACGAGAATGCCCGCATCGACGAGATTGCGGCCAAGATCGCCATGGATCAGGTGATCAGCGTCAAGGTGCTGCGGATGGCCAACTCGGCCGCCCTGCGCCGGGGCAACGAAGTGACTTCTATTGAACAGGCGGTGATCCGGCTCGGCTTCAACCGGCTGCGCTCCGTGGTGGTCGCCTCCGGCATCATCGGCACCTTCAAGGCCCCGCCCAGCTTCGACAAGAACAAGTTCTGGACCGAGACCTTCCAGGTCGCCACCATAGCCAAAACCCTGGCCCAAGAGGCCAAGGTGATGGATCCCGAGACCGCCTTCACCTGCGCTCTGATCCACAACATCGGCGAACTGCTTATCCAGAGCACCTTGCCGGAAGAGGCCGAGCTCATCAACATGGCGATCCAGAACGGCAGCAGCCGGGTCGAGGCCCAGCGGGAGATGCTGGGCTACGACTATGCCCAGCTTGGTGCCGAGCTGGCGCGGCGCTGGAACCTCTCCGAGGCCTTCGTCGATGCCATCTCCCAGCAGCTTGACCCGCTCTCCCACGATCCGGTCAGCAAGGAGGCGGTGCTGATCCGCCTCGCCGTGTTTATCTCCTTCGCCTGGAACGCGGGCGTGCCTGCCCAGGCCATCATCGCCCGCTTCCCCAAACCGCTCGCCGATCAGCTGGGACTGGATCCCAAGTCGCTGGCAGGCCAGCTCGAAACACTGCATGAACAGGGTAATGCCCTCGCCGATCTTCTGACTCAATAAGCATCATGACCCATCCGTTTCTGTTTCATCCCCATGTGGCGCCCTGGTTCAAAGAGAGCGCCGACGCACTGCAATTGACTCTTTTTAGCGAGCTGGATGCGCCGATCCGCGAGGTGTGGCTGCGCCACGAACCGGATAACGAGGAGTACCTGATCCCGATGACAGCGGTCTCCACCCGCGATCGGCTGCAGGTGTGGCAGGCGGCCCTGCCGCTCATCAAAGGACAAGATATCCACCTCTACAGCTTCAAGTGCCTCACCGACGAGGAGCAGTGGTGGCTGCACGGGGCGGGCGTCAGCGCGTCCATGCCGCCACGGGAACAGCATTTTCGCTTCAACAGCCTGCACCAGCCACCGGCCTGGGTGCAGGATCAGGTGTTCTACCAGATCTTCCCCGACCGTTTCTGCAACGGCGATCCGTCGCTGAGCGTCAAGCATCACGAGTACGAATATCGCGGCAAAGCGGTGATCAGCAAGGCGTGGGGCGAGCCGGTCAGTCGTCATGAAGAGGGCCACGGCGCCTGCGAATTTTACGGCGGCGATCTGGCGGGCATCGATGCCAAGCTGCACTATCTGCAATCTCTCGGGGTGACGGCGCTCTACCTCAACCCCATCTTCGATTCGCCGAGCAACCACAAGTACGACACCCAGGACTATTTCAAGGTGGATGCCCACCTCGGCAGCAACGAGCAGTTCGCCGAGCTGACCCGCAACCTGCACCAGCGCGGCATGAAGATCATCCTCGATGCGGTGGTCAACCACACCTCTACCGAGCACCCCTGGTTCTGCCCGCCACTGGGGGCCCAGAGCAACCCGGACTCCCCGTGGCGCAGCTTCTACACCTTTGACAAAGAAGGGGATTACGTCAGCTGGAAGGGCATTCGCAGCCTGCCCAAGCTCGACTTCTCCTGCGAGAAGGTGCAAGACGCCGTCTATCGGGCCGACGACGCCATCCTCCGTTACTGGATGCGCGCCCCCTACCAGATCGATGGCTGGCGCTTTGACGTCATCCACATGCTGGGCGAGCGCGGCACCGCCGAGGGCAATCGCAGTCACGTGCGCGCCATTCGCGGGGCAGTGAAGCAGGAGAACCCGGATGCCTATGTGCTCGGCGAACACTTCTTCGAGGCGAGCCAGTGGCTGCAAGGGGATCAGGAGGACGGCGCCATGAACTACTATGGCTTCGCTCACCCGATCCGCGCCTTCCTGGCGGGGCAGGATATCGCCTACCACCCCATCAAGATCAGCGCTGAAGAGCTGGATCGCTGGCTCAAGCTGGCGCGGGCCCACATCCCGTTCAAGAACCAGCTGGCCCAGTTCAACCTGCTGGACAGCCACGACACCGCCCGTTTCCTCCATCTTCTGGGTGAAGACAAACAGCGGATGCAGCTGGCCGCCACCCTGCTACTCACCTATATCGGTGTACCCTCCATCTACTACGGCGATGAAGTGGGGCTATCCGGCGGCAACGACCCGGACTGCCGCCGCTGCTTCCCGTGGGATACCACTGACTGGGATCACGTGCTGCACGACCACTATCGCCGGCTGATCCAGATCCGCCGCCAGCGCCCCTCCCTGCGCCGTGGCGATATCCAGACCCTCTACGCCGGGCCCCACAGCTATGTGTTCGCCCGTACCCTGCAAAGCGATCAGGTGGTAGTGGCTTGCAACCGCCACCCGAGCGAGCCACGCACCATCAGCCTGCCCCTGTGGCAGACCGCCAGCCCCGCCAGCCGCTTCACCGACGCCTTCAACGGCGAGAAGTTTGAAGTGGTGCAGGGCGAGGTGCAGCTCACCATCCCTGCCAACTCGGCCCGGGTGCTGCTGTCGAGCTGAACAATCGAGACTATCAAATACATGGCGGGCTATATCCCGCCATAATTCCCAGTAGACCGAAATATCCTACCAATAAATTTAAAATTATTTACTACACGTCATTCGGACAATCTGCCCCCTGCACCTTTAATCAGGCATCACTAAACACTTCCACATGATCATAAGTAATACCGTGAGCTTTCATTGTCTCAAATATCTCTTTATAAAAGCTTGAAGCAATTACAAGGTTGCTGACATGCTTATTACTGATCGTCTCGAAATAACTCACATTGAGATTAACACCGGGAATAGTACAGTCGGCCTTACTCTTGTCACCATCAACGACAATGATCTCGGTATTGTCCAAAATGTCTTTCTCGACTCCGTTCAACAGAATAACTGACGCAGAACCGGCCCCCCACCAAACGACACGGCCTGCTCTTCTGAGAAAATCATTGACTCTGCTGCGAGATGCATCGCACCGCTGTTTGAAAATCGATAGATTCTCAATATAACTGACTTTATCAAAGGCCGTTTCAATGCCATTGAAACGTGTATTTTCAGCCTTGACAAAAACGACCCTCAAACTGTCATTTTCAACACAGTGATATATTATTTTGAGATTATTATCACGGGCCAAAACTTGCATGAAGTAGATGTTATAGTAGAAAAGGTGCTGTACATGGAAGCCTCCGAAATCAGGGACCTCAATGACAATCCTTCCTGTATCATTCAATGTTTCCGACATTAATTTAAAGATGGAAAAGGGATCTTCAAAATGCTCAAAAACATGCATAAGATAGTAACCATCTACCTTATCCTGAACATGGCATGCATTAAAATAGCCTTTTATCACTTTAAGTCCCAAGTTCTTCGCAATATCGGCTTGGGGGCCAGGCTCAATTCCTGTCACATTGGAAAATCCGATCTCTTTAAGTTTTTTCAGCAAATAGCCTTCTGAACAACCAATTTCATATATTTTTTCATCTTTACCGAAATGACTTGTGATGGTACCAATCATGCCGTCATACTTGGAAGATCCGATATTATTAAGCGGAGAAATATATAGATAGTTGTCATATATTTCCGTTAGTTCTTCAGATGATAACTTCTTGGATGCAAACCCTACCAGGCAATCCTTGCAGGCACTGACCTGCAATTCCGATACTTTTACTTGGAAATTACCAGAGTACGCAGATAAAACGGCTGGCATTGTGCGTTCAAGGAAAACCAATGTATTATCACTGTGACAATATGGACATCTCATGATCCTCTCCTAAAGATATGTT
>NZ_CAWNZT010000262.1:0-6976 GCF_963878965.1 Aeromonas sp. HMWF015
GAGAGAGATAAACGATAGCTCCGATCGTCTCTGGAACAAGCATCAATCGATAGCTATAACGTCGCTTGGGTAAGGAGGCAAGCCAAGCCATCAGAAACACCCCGATGCCTGGGCCAGACAACTCGTTGTTGGCCATGGAGGGATGGCAAACATAGCTGGATAACAAGATCTCCTCCTCACTCTCCCCAGGTAGCACCCACTCTGCATAAGTCAGTGAACCCGGTTGCAAACTGGTATCGATCACTACCTCATAATTTCCTTCCTGCAACGCTTCTCGCACATTATGGGGTAAGCAAAAGCCCCAACGGCGCTGGTAATAAGACGTGATATAGGGGATAGCATCCGGCAGTTCGGGCAATGAATGCAGATATGGCTGTAATTCTGCCAGTGACAGGGTACAACGCACCGGCTCAGAATAACCAACCAGGTGCAAGTTGCTGTCCTTGAAATCAACGACCTTGTGTCCGTCAGGCCCTACGATATAAGCCTGCTTTACATTCCACTCATCGGGCACTGTCCAATCGAAGCATGTGGTCCCGCTTTCCACCTCATGGATGATCAAATCAGGCAAGCAGTGCTGCCGGATCAAGGACAGTGTTTGCCGAACCCCCTCACCAGTCAGGCTACGATTGAGTGGAAAAAGCAAGGTTAAAAATCGATGCAGTTGTTCACCGAGCTGAGCCTGATCGTCCCAGTCTGTGGGAAGATAACCAGCGGTATGCATCTGTGTTGTCATTGTCACGCAACGTCCTCAATCAGCTCAACAATATGGCCCAAGGGGCTGAGAAAAAACTGGACATGAGCCCCTCCAAACGCCACTGCAGGTTGGCTTGGCCCAAGGGGAAGATGACGTTGTTCGCGTAGTCTGGTGGCACCCTCCTGCAGACTTTGTACACGATAGGCGAGATGGTTGATGACATTACGCCGGGTCTTGATCACCTGGGTCACAGGGCTGTCCTCACCGGCAGGGGCGACCAGTTCGTAACACAACCCATGCTCATCGTGCACAAACTGCACCCAGACTCCCTGCAGCGGATCTTCCACCGCAACCGAAAAGCGGCTCAGCCCCAACACGTCGCGGCAATAGGCCACACCACTCGCCAGGTCCGGCACCACCAGTCCGATGTGATCAAACTGCATGGGACTCTCCTCCCGCCCGGATCAGAGCGTATGGTGCCGACGCCAGCAACTCGCTGGTAATCTGGATAAAGTCACGGCACGAGACCGCCCAGACTGGCACCCGCTGACACAGCGTCTGGCGCCAGGCTCCCCGCTCCTGAAGCAGAGCCACCAGCCGGGAGAGATCGATCTCGCTGGCCAGCGACAAGTCGCGTACATAATAATCCGCCTGCCACTCCCGCACTCCACCGTCAACGCACACCTGACCCGCAAACCCCTTGTGATAGCGGTAGGAGACGGCCAGCCGCTGCTCCACATAGTGGGTGAAGGTGATGCGGTCAGGGTGACAACCCAGCCCCAGCAGCCAACCGTCCTGCTCTTCCAGCCAGCCAAACGGGCTCTCTTGGCCGAAGCAATCGTGGCACTCTCTAGCGACCAGCGCAGATCCCTGCGGGCCGCTAATCGCTATGCTGAAGATAGGATCCAACGTACGCACAACGCCTTCGCGCAGCCGGAACAGCTCTGTCATCAGCCCCACCTTGCTCGGTGTCTGCACAGGATCAAAGCACTCTCCTGTCATCGGGCTGTAACTAAAAGTCGGCACCAGCAGGTGCCCCCCCAGCCACTGTTCGAGATATGCCCAAAAGGCCGAAATACCCGCAGCGTTGCCCATACCGGCAAACTGGGCCACCACCATGGCATCCGAGTGAACCATCAGGGCGACGCCTCTGGGAATCCCCAGCTCGGTGAGCGCCTGCTCGAGAGCCTGCTTCACACAGCAACCCCTTTGCTCAACAAGGCTTGCTGGATCTCGGCCAGACTCTTCAACTCGGTCAGCTCATTCGGTTCGAAACGCACGCCATAGTGCTGCTCGATCAGTAACAGAAGATTGAAATGGCCCAGAGAATCCCACTCTGGAAAACTTCCTAGCGCTGAATGCGCGTTGACATTTGCCTGAGGAAACTGCTGGCGTACAAGCAAAATAAGGTCATTCATTGGTATAAAACTCCAAAAACGGGAGAGAAAGAGAAGTCAGATCCAGACTAAGGAATACCTCATCCGTCAGCGGTATCAATCCTGCTGGAATGGTTATCGGCCGAGTTGGCAGATTCGCCAGAAAATCCCGTGCTGGCAAGTTGCGCTCCGTAGTAACCAAACTAATGACCAGCTCGGTCACATTCTGCGCCAGCAACCGATCAACCAGTTGGGCCAGTAGCCAATATTCAAAGCCACGCCCCAGCACACGACAGCTGATGGCCAAGGTGTCCAACAGCACTCTTCCCTCATCGAGCGGACGCACCACCAGCAGGGCAGTCATGCCGTGATCGGCAAACCTGTCCCGCAAGCTGGCCAGCCAGACCTCGCAGCCCTCGGCGGCCAGCCGGGCCAGCTCAGCAGCCTGATAACGACGGGAAGATAGGTTGAACTGATTGGTCTTCTGACTGAGCTGTTCGGCTCGCAACTGGTTGCCAGGGGATAGCGACTGCCAGTTGGCGTGTAATGCCAATTGCCGCAAGAAGGCACACTCATCGCCCAGTTTCCTCCGTACAGCCTCAGCCTCAGCCTTTGCTTGGTAGGAACGCTGCCGCAAGCCATCATCCCGGCTGCTCGGGTGGCGACTACACAGGGCTGGCAGCGTCATCAGGGCATCCGGCCACGTCCAAAGGTCGGCTGGGGGAGTGACTACCATCACCTCAGGGCAGTTGGCCTGCACCTCGGCCCGCTCCAACTCGCTGTCATCCCAAAATACCAGGCTATCCAACCCAACATTGAGTTGCGTGGCCAGCCGCCTCAGCCCGCGGGATTTGGGCTCCCAGCCTATCTCGGCAGCAGCGATATGCTGACGTGTCAGCACCATGCCTGGATGCCCATCAAAAAGTTGCCACACATCGTCCGCCATATTCTTGGAGCAGAGCGCCAACACGATGCCCTGCCCGTGCCAATGACTGGCCGCCTGCTGGAAGGCCTGATAGAGCCGGCCCATTCCGTCCTGTCCCAGCAGGACGCCGCCGACACCATCTTCGCCAACCACGCCGCCCCACAAGGTATTGTCACAGTCGAGCACCAGCACCTTGTGGGCGGGTCGCTTCAATCGCTGCAGCAAGGGTAGAATCCACTGCGCCAGGCTGGCCAAACCGGCCATGGAGAAGGGGCAGGACATCAGATAGAGGTTGCGCCGATCGAAGCAGTGCTGGCGGCCATACTGTTGCAGCCAGAGCGGCAGGTGCAGGTCGTCCAGGCCGGGTTGCTGCTGGCGCAGGCGGGCCATCTGCAGCTCAAACGCACTGGCCAGCGCAGCGAGCACGGCAGGGGCCGGGCCATAGGCGGAGAGCGGGGCATGGCTGCAGGCCCCCACCAGCACATGATCCTGCGGGCGGCGCTGCAGATGCTGCAACAGAGGCAAGCAGAGCGCATTGACGAAAGCGGCGGCCGCCAGCTGCTGCTCGTCCTGCGTCAGACGACCCCACTCCTGCAGGGTCTGAGCGGGCACCAAATCTTCCCACAGCCAGATGATGATGTGAGTTTGCGAATTGGCATCGATGCCCTGATTCATTAAGGTCTGCAACCACTGGCCATAAGGTGCAACCTGCACCTCGTCATATTCAGCCAGAGTCCGCCAGGCAAAATTGCCCGGCATCAAGAACGAACTACCACAGAGATGAATCATTCTAATGACCTCCCTATTGTGTTACCGGAACCATACCGAGTACGAGCACATGAGACTATCGTGTTTAAACCTCATGAAAAACAAAAGCTTTTTCTGCCGCCATCAGTAGTTGATGCTGACGTAGGGCACTTCCGGCACCTGCCAGCGCTGCTTGAGGTAGACGGTGAGCACGAAGAAGAAGTTGGCCAGCAGGTTGGCGAAGCGATAGAGAATGGGCTCGAAGGCCACCTCGCTCTCTTCCAGCCGGACCAGCAGCCGCACCACCTTCTTGCTGCCACAGCGGCACAGATGGAGGGTGGGAATGGGTTGCGGCCCCTGCGGCAACACGAAACCGGTGACGCTGCCGCGACTCGCCTCGTTATAGTGGTCGTAACGGGCCTTGAGCCACTCAAGATCTGCATCGAAGATCCCCAGCTTGCCGCGTACCGAGCCGTTTAGGTTGTAGATAAGTCGCTGCAACGCCGCGAGATCCGCCAGCATGGGCTCGGTATCCGCATCCGGCGCAAGGTGTGACAGCACGGCCCCGACCTGACAGCAGAGCTCGTCGGTGGCGATTTCAAAATCACATTTGAGCGAGGTTTCGAAGATAAAGGGGTAGCAGAGCTCGCGCTTGTCTCTTGGCTTCTTGGGGTTCATGGGGCAACCGGATTGGAGAAAAGGCCAGTTTGCCAGCCCCGGGAAGGGCTGGCAAACGGCAGCTAATTACTTGCGTTACGCGCTGTGGCTCAGGCGTTCTTACTGGCGGGCTCGGTGGATGGCTGGAACTGGTTGATCATCCGCAGCGCCTCCAGCATCCGCTGGTTGAAGCTGGTGAAGCGATCGGCCTGTGCAGGTTCCCCTTCCCCTCTCGCCGCCAACACGGCCGGGGTCAGCGCCTGTTGTTGGGATGGTGGCAGCAGGCTATCCGCCTGTTTCTGCACCTGATCCAGCTTCGGCAGATAGTCGGCAAACGGCTTGATCAGATCCTGCAGGGAGTGCGCCCCCTGATAGGTCTGGCTCAGCTTGACGCTCTGCTTGAGCTTGAGGGAGTAGGAGGCCAGCTGGCTGTCATCCAGTTTCAGCTCGCCCGCCTTGTCCAGCAGATCCTCGAAGTTGCCGGAGAAGAAGCTCCCCGCCAGCTCGTCGATCCCCTTGACCAGCTTGCCGATGGACTCCATCTCGTCGCTGTTGAGATCCCCCTCCAGCGAGAAGCTGAAGCTCTGGCTCGACTTGAGGCTGAACTGGCTGCCGCTCTCGCTGGTCTGGGACTTGGTCTGCCAGCTGTCGTTGAAGCGCAGCACCACCTTGTCGCCATCCTTGGTCTGGATCTCCAGATACCCCTGCTGGCGACTGGCCATCTCGGCCTGTCCCATGTCGGTCGGAGAAACCTTGCCGAAGAACTCCTTCTCGAACTCCTCGAGCCCTTTCTGGATCAGCTTGTAGCTCTGATCGATACCGGTTTTGATATCGTCGTTGTCAGTCGCCCACTTGCCGAGCTGCTTCTTCGCCTCGTCAAAGCCCTTGTCGACCCCCTTGCGGGCCTGCTCCATCATCCCGGTCAGGTCGTCGTCAGATTTGCCATCGGCCCGTGCGGCACCAAGCCGCCCGGTCACGAACTGCAGCACGTTGTCCGCCACCGACTGGAAGTCAAACAGGGTCTCCGGGGTGATCTCTTCGGGCTCTTTCACCTTCGGCGCCTGATAACCCTGGCCGTTGATCTCCAGCGAGAACTGCAACGCCTGCTGGATCAGCACCTGCGCCCACTTGGGCGGCTTGTGCAAGGAGACCTCCTCCTCGCTCTTGACCTGTTTCTGCTCCGCCTGTTGGGGCGATTTGGGAGAAACACCCACTCCCTTGGGTTGGGCAGCGCCCACGCCTTCGATCTGCATAATGTGTCCTCCCACCATGCCTGTAGATCAGCTATCGGCCTGACTGAACACTTCTTGACCACAAAATACTGGACAATCTGCGGCTGGCTTTTAAAATCGGGCCCCTTTGGGTGGCCTGTTGCCTTCCCCCGATTTCGACCCGGCCTGGCCGGTGTGCATGTGAGGTATTTATGACCCAGTCCCAACAGCCTTCCGCGAACGCTCCGGCGCCTAGAACCGCGGCCGACTATCAGGCCCAACTCGACGAAAAGCGCGCTCGCCTCACCGAGCTGTTTGCCGGCTTCACCCTCCCGGCGCTGGAAGTGCACAGCTCGCCGGCGGAGTACTACCGGATGCGCGCCGAATTTCGCATCTGGCACGAAGGGGATGACCTCTTCCACTGCATGTATGCCCCGGCGACCAAAGAGATCATCAAGATAGACCACTTCCCCACTGCCAGCCGCCTCATCAACCAGCTGATGCCGGTGCTGCTGGAGGGGCTGCGTCCCCATCAGGTGCTGCGTCGCAAGCTGTTCCAGATCGACTACCTCTCCACCCAGTCCGGCCAGATCATCGTCAGCCTGCTCTACCATCGCAAGCTGGAGAACGAGTGGCAGCAGGCCGCCGAGGCGCTGCAGGCCGACCTGCGCGCCAAAGGTTTCGAGCTGCAGCTGATTGGCCGTGCCCACAAGCAGAAGATCTGTCTGGGGGATGACTTTGTCATCGAGCAGCTCAACGTGGCCGGTCGCCAGCTCATCTACAAGCAGGTGGAGAACAGCTTCACCCAGCCCAACGCCGCCATCAACGAGCAGATGCTCGGCTGGGCGCTGGAAGTCACCAAGGGGAGCGAAGGGGACCTGCTGGAGCTCTATTGCGGCAACGGCAACTTCTCCATCGCGCTGGCGCAGAACTTCCGCAAGGTGCTGGCCACCGAAATCGCCAAGCCGAGCGTCGACTCCGCCCAGTTCAACATCGCCGCCAACGGCGTCGACAATCTGATCATCCTGCGTATGTCGGCCGAGGAGTTCACCATGGCGATGCGTGGCGAGCGGGAGTTCAACCGCCTCAAGGGGGTCGATCTCAAGAGCTACCAGTGCAACACCATCTTCGTCGACCCGCCCCGCGCCGGTCTCGACGATGCCACCGTCAAGCTGGTGCAGGAGTACGACAACATCCTCTACATCTCCTGCAACCCCGAGACACTGCAGGCCAACATGGCTGTGCTGGGCGAAACCCACGAAATCGCCCGTTTCGCCCTGTTCGACCAGTTCCCCTGGACCCATCACATGGAAGCCGGGGTCTATCTGCGCCGCAAGGCCGGTTGATTCAGGCAGACAGGAAA
>NZ_CAWNZT010000262.1:6986-12489 GCF_963878965.1 Aeromonas sp. HMWF015
AGCCGGAAGTGACCCACGATCTCCCGCAGCCGGTCGTAGGTCTGCTGCATCGCCACGGAGCTGGCGACCGTCGCTTCGCCATTGTGGGTCAGCTGGCGGATCACTTCGGCGATGGCGCTCATGTTGCGGTTGATCTCTTCGGCCACCGCGCTCTGCTGCTCCGCAGCCGTGGCGATATGGCTGATGAGATCGTTGATCTCCACTACTTCCCCTGCCATCAGATCCAGCGACTCGTTGACCCGGGTGGTATTCTCGGCGGCCCCCTGACAACTCTGCTTGGTGTTCTCCATCGCCTCCACCACGGTGCGGCTGCCCCGTTGCAGGCTGGCCAGCATGGTCTGGATCTCCGCCGTGCTCTGCTGGGTGCGGGCGGCAAGGGAGCGCACCTCATCGGCCACCACCGCAAAGCCGCGCCCCTGCTCACCGGCACGAGCCGCCTCGATGGCGGCGTTGAGGGCCAGCAGGTTGGTCTGTTCGGCAATGCTGCCGATCACCCCCAGCACAGAGCCAATCTGTTGCACATCCTGCTGCATCGCTTCGATGGAGCGGGCGGTCTCCTCCACCTCGGCCACCAGCGCCATCACGCTGGCCATCGCCTGATCCACCACCTGACGGGACTGGCTCGCCAGCTGCTGGCTCTGGCCGGTGAGTTGGGCGGTGCTGGCCGCACTCTCGGAGACAGAGACCGCCGTGCGGCTCATCTCGTTGATGGCGGTTACTACCTGCTCGGTCTCGCGCACATGGTCCGCCAGCAGGGACTGGGCGGCGCCGGTCTGACTGGCCAACCCCTCGATGCCGCTGTTGAGCTGGCCGCTCGCCTGCCGCACCTCCCCCATCATCTCCTGCAACCGCTCGATAAAGCGGTTAATCCCGGCCGAGATCTGGCCAAGATCATCCTTGCTGGTCACTGCCAACCGGCGAGTGAGATCGCCGCTGCCACGAGAGAGTTCGAGTACCAGATCCCGCAGCGAGAGGATGGGGCGATAGGCCACATTGAGCGCCAGCATCGCCATCACCATCACCACGATCGCCACGCCGAACAGCGCCATGATGATCTGGCCGTTGAGGGCCCGGGTCATGGCCCGGATGTAGTCGAGATCGACGTAGCCGGTCAGCGTCCAGCTGTTGCCCCGAATATCCAGCTGGTTGGGGCGCGACTCGCTCTCTCCCTGCGGTTTGCTGTCATAGAGGCTGTTGCCCTGACTGTCTGCCAGCGAGAAGTAGCGCCCCTCACCGCTCATCTTCTCCAGCAGGCTTTTGAACTCGCTCATGTCGAGGTAGTAGAGATAGGCAGAGTCAGCACCGCGCGGCACCAGTATGGTGATGACCGGCTTGCCATCCACCTGTTGCAGCGGGCTGACGGTGATCTGGTTGTTGGCGGCGGGGATCAGCTTGCGCAGGGCATCGACTTTGGCGCTGTCGTTGATGACCCCGCTCACGTCGAATGCCATGTCCCCGATCACCTTGACGATGTTGTGAAAGCCGGTCTCTTGCAGGGTCTTCTTGACGTTGGTCACCCCGAAGTTAAGGTTGGCGGCCAACAGGATTTTCTGATTGATATCACCGGCCAGCTTCTCTTTGACCAGAGTGATCTGTTCGTTGATGTTGTGGGTGGCCTGAGTACGAATGTAGCCACTGATGAAGTGGTTGACGCTGAGCCCGGCGGTGCCGATGGTGACCAGAATGGCCAGTAGCAGCAAGAGGTAAATCTTGACCTTGAATGGCATGGGTTCCCTCCAGAAGAGAGGGCTGGCAACGCCAACCCTCCCTGCCAATCGTTATTTCTTCTTGGCGTACTTCATGGAGTCCAGGGCTACCGCCAGAATGATGATGCCGCCCTTGATAATGAACTGCCAGTAAGGGCTGACCCCGATATAGGTCAAACCATAGTTGATCAGGGTGAAGATAAGTACGCCGGTGATCACACCCGCGACAGTTCCCACCCCGCCGGCAAACGACACCCCGCCCACCACGCACGCTGCGATGGCATCCAGCTCGTACATGAAGCCGAGGTTGTTGGTGGCGCTACCGATACGGCCCGCTTCCAGCATGCCGCCGAAGGCGTAGAAGACCCCCGCCAGCGCATAGATCATCACCAGATTGACCGCCACATTGACGCCGGAAACCTTGGCCGCCTCGGGGTTGCCACCGATAGCGAAGATGTTCTTGCCAAAGCGGGTCTTGTTCCACAGCACCCAGACAAAGACGCTGGCGATGGCCGCATAGAAGGTGAGATACGAGAGCTTGAATCCTCCTATCCGGATAAACCCTTGGGCAAAGCTGGAGAAGCGGGGATCAAACCCGGCCACCGGCGAAGCCCCTACCGAATCAAAGTAGAGAGAGTTGATGCCGTAAACGATGATCATGGTGCCCAGCGTGGTAATGAACGGGGTGACGTTCAGGTAGGCCACGATCAGACCATTGATAAGGCCAATCAGGGCGCCCACGGCACACACCAGCAGGATCACCACCGGAATGGGCACCTCACCCAAGCTGGGAAACACCTTGTTGACGTTGGTCAGCGCTTGCAACATGGTCGCCGCGATGAGCGCCGCCAGACCGACCTGACGACCGGCCGAGAGATCCGTCCCCTGGGTGATGATGATGCCCGCCACCCCGAGTGCGATGATGACCCGCACCGAGGACTGGGTCAGGATGTTGCTGAAGTTGGTGAGACTCAGGAAGGAGGGCTCCTGGATCACGATGACCATGAGCAGCACCAGCAGCACCAAGTAGATGGCATTTTCCTTGAGCGCCTGCATCAGATTGAAATTTTTAGCCGACTCCATAAATGTCTTCCTGTCTCTAGAGGTACAGAGATGCCAGGCGCAGTATCTCGCTCTGGTCAGTTTCTTTGGTATTGACGATCCCGGCGACCCGGCCATTGCTCATCACCATGATACGGTCGGTGATCCCCAGCAATTCCGGCATCTCTGACGAGATGATGATGATCCCCTTGTCCTTTTTCGCCAGCTCCAGGATGAGCTGGTAGATCTCGAACTTGGCCCCGACGTCGATGCCGCGGGTCGGTTCGTCCAACATCAGGATCTCCGGCTGGGTCAGCAGCCAGCGACCGATGATCACCTTCTGCTGGTTGCCCCCGGAGAGGGAGCCGATTTGGGTCTGCTGGGTCGGCGTCTTGACCCGCATGGAGTCGATGACCCACTGGGTATCGCTCTTCATCTTGTTGTCGCTGAGCAACCCCATGGAGCCCTTGTAGTTATCCATATTGGCGATCAGGGAGTTGAAGGCGATATCGAGACGGGAGTAGATACCGGTGGAGCGGCGCTCCTCGGTCACCAGCGCAAAGCCGTTGCGGATCGCTTCGTGGGCGTTGTGGTTGGCCACCTCTTTACCGTGCAGCTTGATACTGCCCTGGCTGCGATCGCGAATGCCGAACAGGGTCTCGACGATATCGGTGCGCTTGGCCCCCACCAGTCCGGCGATGCCGAGGATCTCCCCCTTGTGCAGGTTGAAGGTGATGTCCTGAATGGAGGGCTGGTTCTTCGCCGTCAGATGTTCGACTTCGAGGATCACCTCTTTCGGCTGGTTGGTTTTTTCCGGGAAGCGCTGGGTCAACTCGCGGCCGACCATCATGCCGATGATCTGATCCATGGTCATACCCTTGAGCGGCTGGGTCGCCACCCACTGGCCATCCCGCAATATGGTGATCTCGTCACAGAGCTGAAAGATCTCCTCCATCTTGTGAGAGATGTAGACGATGCCGCACCCCTTATCCTTCAGCTTGTTGATGATCTTGAAGAGGTGACTTACCTCTTTCTCGGTCAGGGAGGAGGTGGGTTCGTCCATGATGACGATCTTGGCGTCGTAGGAGAACGCCTTGGCGATCTCGATCATCTGCATCTGAGAGACCGACAGGGTCGCGACCTTGACCTTGGGGTCGATGTCGATGTCGAGCTCATCGAAGATGCGCTTGGTGTCGTCATACATCTTGCCGTGGTCGATAAACCATCCCTTGGTGGGGTAGCGGCCGAGCCACATGTTGTCCATCACGGTACGCTGCAACACCAGGTTGAGCTCCTGATGCACCATGGAGACGCCATTCTCCAGCGCCTCTTTCGAGGAGGTGAAGTTGATCTCCTGCCCCTTGAAGAAGATCTTGCCCTGATCCTTCTCGTAAATGCCGAACAGGCACTTGAGCAGTGTGGATTTTCCCGCTCCGTTCTCGCCCATCAACGCATGCACAGAATGAGGACGGACCCGTAAATTGACATTATCGAGTGCCTTGACGCCGGGAAAGCTCTTACTGACGTCAATCATCTCCAACAGCCATTCTGATTGTTGCTGTGTTGTCATATCAGCCATCACATCTGGTTGAAAAAAGGGCAAGGGGATCTCCCTTGCCCTGGAGGAGGGAATTACTCGAATTGGGACAGGTTGTCTTTATCCACACCGACGTAGGCAACACGTACTACCTTGTCGACGATATTCCACTTGGTGCCTTCACCGGCCGGTTTGCCTTCAGCCAGGTTCTTGGTCAGCTCGAAGGTGGCTTTGGCCTGGTTGGCCGCATCGTTCAGCACGGTACCCGCCATGGCACCGCTCTTGACCATGGCCAGCGCTTCCGGCAGCGCATCGACGCCGAATACCGGAATGGCAGTCTTGCCCTGGGCTTTCAGTGACTCAACCGCGCCCATTGCCATGCCGTCGTTGTTGGCGATGACCACTTCGATCTTGTTGGCGTTGGGGCCGGAGATCCAGGCGTCCATCTTGTCTTTCGCCATGGCGGTATCCCACATACCGGTATCCATGTGCAGTTGTTCAGTCTTGACGCCACCATCGTTCAGGGTCTTGACCACGTAGGAGGTGCGCGCCTCGGCATCCGGGTGGCCCGGCTCCCCTTTCAGCAACACGAACTGGATCACGCCATCCTTGTTCAGATCCCACTCCGGATGGGCTTTCCAATGTTTGGCAATCAGCTGACCCTGGATGATCCCTGACTCCTTGGAGTCGGTCCCCACGTAGTAGGCCTTGTCATAGCTGGCCAGATCGGTAGCGCTCGGCTCCTTGTTGTAGAAGACCACCGGGATATCTTCGCCACGGGCTTTCTCAATCACCACCGGCGCCGCAGCGGGGTCAACCAGGTTGATGGCCAGCGCCTTCACCCCTTTGGCCAGCAGCACATCGATCTGGTCGTTCTGCTTGGACTGGTCGTTCTGGGAGTCGTTCATCAGCAGCTCCACCCCCGGAGTGGCTGCCGCCTCCTTCTCGATGGCCTTGCGCACGACCGCCATGAAGTTGTCGTCGTACTTGTAGACGGTTACCCCGATACGGGTGTCAGCCTGGGCATTGGCTCCAGCCATCATGCCCATCAGCAGGGCGGCAACTGTGGTCAGTTTTTTCATTATGTGTGCTCCGATGTGTCTATCTGTGTTGTAGGGTGGCGAGCAATTGAGCAAGCGCCAATCAATGTAATCAGTTTGTTGTCATTTCTTCTGTGATCATGACGACAAAATGAAAACGTTTACACTCTGTTACATTG
>NZ_CAWNZT010000263.1:0-4453 GCF_963878965.1 Aeromonas sp. HMWF015
CTTCATTTCAATATTGGTCGGATTAAACATTCTTCTTCTCCTTCATGTTCTTCATGTGATTGATACGTTCATCTGCCAGACGCTGCTGGTGGCTCTTGGCACTCGTTTTGAATGCTTGTGTGAGTATCTCCATCAGCTCGTTTGAGGGATCGCTGTATCGCGTTTCAGCTTCACCATTACCGGATACACTCACCGCAATCTTGTGGTGATGTTCCAGGACTTTAATTCCTGACGATTCTATGAATATGAAATCTTTCGAGGTGATTATTGGGATATTGGTACGCTGGGATAGCGTGTTGAGAAATTCAGTTGGTGTCATTATTAGCTCCTTGTATATAGGAGTATTTAGGTGACCACCTGCGGAGCTTTTAATCACCTGCCATTTTAGTTGATTACTGGGCTAAGTTTTTAGCTGAACGAATTCCTGCGTTGAGTGGGATTGCACAAATCTGTGCGGTGAATCCGAGCTGGATTTCGTTGATTGGGAACACTGAGTTTCACAGTGGTAGGGATATGAAAAAGCCGCCCGAAGGCGGCTGCGGAGCTAATCGTGGGACCCATTACCCACGATGTTATTTATGAAGGGGACGTTTTATAGGCTAAGTTATTGAATAATCATAGCCATGTGTATCTTAATTTTCTTACAAGGTTGGTTCATAAGTCTAAAGAATACACACTGCGTCAACTGTAGTTTTTCACAGTTGTCTGAAACTGATATCAAGTGATAAACGAGACTCCCAGTATAAGGAGGCTCTATGCCAAGAGTAATCGGATTAGGTGACAAGACCACAACTGGCGGTGTTGTCATAGAGTGCTATCCAGACGTTCAGCTCAACAATCAAGGCACAACAGTAATAGGCATGAAGGCAACTTGTCCGGCTTGTAAGGTCGGAATTGGTGCTATTATGCCGATGAAGGCAATCAAAGTAGTAATCAATAACATTCAAGTCGCCATCGAAGGTGATTGGGTTCAGTGTGGCTGTCCACCGAAATCGAACGTGCTGATCGGTAATCCGGCGTCGTATGTTGTCGCTGACGATCAAGGTGCTGTATCGATGAAGATGCCGTTCTTGTCACAAGAGCACGCTGAACAGACTTACCAGACGTTTAGCGAAGTCGCATCAGGTAACAAGAGCATCGCAGAGCTGTTCGCTACTGTCGCTAATGTAGACGACTGGAAGCCGGTTCCTGGCTATCGTGGATTAGTCTATCAAACGAAGCGAAAGATGGACGATTACGACGCCGACGATCTACAGCATGGCGATTTCACTGCGAAGAAAATCATGCAGCAGGGTAGGATTGCTAACTTTGCGATTACTTCTCATGAAATGTTATTGCCTGCATCTGTCCACTTTATGAATATGAGAGTCACAACAAAAATAGTTTCATGGTTGGGAAAATACAGTCATGTGATCGGTGAGCTGATTGATCGATTTGAAGAAAACACCGGAGAGAAATACGAAAGTGATTCACTTACAGAAGCAATGAAAAATCATCGGACCACAAAGCTCTTTCACCGAGAAATCCAGACTACGATAGAAAAGTTATTGACTCAACATGGTATGATGCCTGCTAATACAAGGACTAAGGTAACAAATAATGTGAACACAAGCGTTTCGCTGCCTAAGTTCGACGACGTTGACGATTACGCTAACGGGCTAGGGATTGCTGTTCATGACATATATGCGGCAAAAGTAGAGTTACAAGAACTTGAATACAAGGGGCGTCAGTACAGAGGCAAACTTGTTTACAAAATACAAGATCACTTTGGTCTTGATGTTCCTGACGTGAATGACAAATGGTTCGAATTTCTGGCCGTGTTTAGAAGTTGGTTCCTGTTGCAGCGTTATGAAGGCTATAACTTCAAGCCGTTCATAACTGAAATGAACTTTACGATTGATATAGAAGGTACTTTTTAATGGGGGCGCATTATTTTATTTTCATCTGGTATACATTATTGATTATATGTCTGTCTGGTGCTGCCATGTTCAAAGGTCACAGTGTACCCGATTCACTTAGCTTTCTTGCTGCATTCATACCGCTCGCGGGTGTTCCATTGACGATTATATTAGCCGCCATAGGATCAATATCAGCAGCAAAAGCCAAGTTATACAAACTGACATTGATTCACGTTGCGGCGGTTGTTGTTATATTCGGATTACTGAAATACATAGCTTCATGATTTGGATGTTTGAATGAAACTTATATTCACATGGTACGTTATAGTCATAGCTTACCTGACGGTGATGAATATGGATTTCATTTCAGTTCCGGATAAGTATTTCAGCTATAGTCTAATATTCGTGATGGCTGCTACACCGATAACCGTTGCTTGCTTTGCGATCACTGCCATATCGACATTGAAAGATAAGAAATGGAAGCTATTCTGTATCAATCTTGTCGTCGCGGCAGTGATTATCGCACTGCATAGAATGAGTTATTCTCCATGATCACCAAGCTGGTGACGTCCACCAGCTTTATACGAATAGTGATTTCAGATAAGCCTGACGCTGTTCTTTGCTCTGTTTAATAAAGGTGTTGCTAATAACACTTCCGTTAGATTGCCAGTGACGTTTTACTTCCCTGACTTTGTTCTCCAGAGTCATCGAATCAACGTACTTGCCAGCCTGCTTATAAGCGTACAGGCCACGAAGCGCGTCTGATTCATCAAGTCCTATGCTGAAAGCTGTCACAGCTACGATATAAGCGTTCTGGTGACGGAATCCTGGCACGGTACAGTTAATGATTTTCTGCACTTCTTTGTCATACCACGCACGGGCGCGTTCAACGTCAATTCCGTCTGAGTTAGCAAGCTGGAGCTTCATCATTTCAGCGCTTTGCCGTTCACTTTTCTTTTGATTGTCGTATTCTTTCTGGATACGTTCAGCGAGCGCCAGCGTCCGGCAATTGCCGTTGTAATAGGCTTTCTCGTCATGAGTCAGGTAAGTGCCTCTGTTAATGTTCTTACAGTTTCCGTCAAACTCACAGGTGATATCCATACGCTCTAACAGTTTCATGATTTTCTCATAGGCGAGAGTATGAAATAAGTTGTCGTCTTTCGTTGCATCAGTCTTGATAGCAAACTTCAATCCACCACTCGGTGATCTGAACATGAACAATACATACGGCCAGAGTGAACTTTCTCTGATCTGATTTGCAATCGAACGGACATAAGATTCGTCGTATTCATCGAGATCCATTACCATGATACCGTGACAGTCTTTCGGCAAATAAATCGCTGAACCCTGATTTCTGTCATGGAACCGATTGTTGAAAAACACAATCGGCAGTTCATTTTTCAGTTTGTTTCGTGCGTCCTTGTCTTCAGTGTTTCGGATTTCTTCCGTCTTCTCTTTCAGATAATCAGATCGCATCATCTTGATCAGGTTTTCGATTGAGTGTTCACTCAGTCCAATTTCATATTGACTAAGTTTCAGGCTAACGAATATTTGATTTTGATTTGTCATTTTCTTGGTCTCCTAATAAAAATGTTCAAAGTCATGAATCAGTCATGATCTTGAACATGTTCACTATCGGAACATGATTTTATTGAGTCATCATATAACAAGTCAGTAGTCTTAAAATTAGCAACATTCTGACGCAAATTGATGGTTTATATTATTAGCAACACACGTTTTTGCGTCAAAATGTTGCTAGTTTTTACCGATAGTCAGACAGATTAAACTCCCCAGTCCGCATCTGATTTAAGACGTTTTGCTAACTTAGCAGGTGAATAAGTCTTCAATATTTCTTTCACCGTCATCCCCATATGTTCACACACTTCTCCTATTTCAGTTTTTATTCCTTCGTCTTCCAGTTTCCTCATTACTTTGCATTTCTTGAACTGTTCAGCTCTATCAAGCTCAACATCCCACCATGCCTTTTCTTCGATTATCTCCCAGTGCCTGTTCTCTTTCTCAACCCAGCCCATCAGATATCTGAACAAGTTAGTCCGAGTTCTTGCGTTATCGTCTCCGTACCACTCTATGTTCTCCTTCTCGTTAACAACGGCTTTCCAGAAGTTATCGCACCATGTCTCCAACTTGTCGCCAGACATAACGACATTGCCAGCAGCTTCTCTAACTGTTTTTACCGTGTCGTTCACCAGCGTCATCAGCTCGTTTTCGAATACACCGTTATCAGTCTTGTTCTCGTTCATGCTCAAGCTCAATATGAAACACTGGCCGTTCGTGGTGAGCTTTTCATATACATCAAGCGCGTCTTGCTTGATACAGTGAACCCTATTCATCTGAGTACGGAAAGCAAAGAATTTCTGAATGTGGACATTTGCTGTCAGAGGATCAACTTTCAATGTACTGGATACTGTTTTCACAAGTTCATCGAGCTGTTCGCCATACTGCTTTTTACCCAGTTTGATATGTTCGCGTATGCACTTACACAACGCGATTTTCGAGCCGCGACGACATTTAACGCCGTTGTCGGAAGAGCTGAC
>NZ_CAWNZT010000264.1:0-42371 GCF_963878965.1 Aeromonas sp. HMWF015
GCGCTGGTCAAACTTGATGCCCATTTCGTGAGTCAGCCAGATGCGCGAATCGCCGTGCATAAAGGCATTCTCGATGAGCGGGCTCAGGGCGAAGGCCCCCCAGCCAATCAGCAGCAGCACCGGGATCAGCAGGATGGCGTGCCACCCTTCAGGCAGCCAGGACTTGCCGCGCTCCGGCAGATAGTTCCAGAGCAGTGCAGTCAGCAACATCCCCATAGGCAGCAATATCAGCAGCAGGATCACCCCGGGCAACGCACCCTCGATGATGGGCGCCAGCCACAGACCCGCCAGGAAGCCCAGGATAACGGTCGGCAGCGCCGCCATGATCTCGACCGTCGGCTTGACGTATTTGCGCAGCCCCGCCGACATGAAGTAGGCGGTATAGATGGCACCGGCCACGCCGAGCGGCACAGCAAACACCATGGCGTAGAAAGAGGCTTTCAGCGTACCGAATACCAGCGGCACCAAACTCAGCTTGGCTTCAAAGTCGTTGCTGGCGGAGGTGGATTGCCAGACATACTGGGGCTCCGGATAGCCTTCATACCACACCTGTTGCCAGAGGGCAGACCAGGTCACTTCGGGGTGTTCGTTCTCCACCGAGAAGAGCTTGAAGGTATTCCCTTGCTGCATCAGCAACAGGTTGTGACGGGGGGATATGGCCAGAGCAGAGAGTTCGCCCCCTTCCACCGTCTCGGTCAGCAGCTTGGTCTCGCCGGTGGCGTGGAAGAAGCTGATGATGCCGTCCTTGTCGGCACTGATGAAGCCTTTGCGAAAGTGCTCGGGAGTCAGCAGATCCACTGCGCCATCACCCTTGAAGTCACGAATTTGGGTGAACTGGCGTTTGCCATCCTTCGCCACTTCGAACCACTGGGAGATGACGCCGTTGTCATTACCCACCAGCAGTGAAGAGGCGCCGGAGAGCAGCTGAACCCGGGTCACATTGGCGTTGGGGGCATTGATCTCCAGCACGTTGCGCAGGGAGATTTCGCTCAGGTTATGAATGTCATAGACGGAGAGGCGATTGCCCTCGCGCACGAACAGGATCCGCAGATTGGGGGTCAGCAACATCTGATCCACATGGCGCGGCAGGGAGGGAATCGTGTAGTTTTCACTGCTCCACTCAATCTCGCCGGAGATGAAGTTCTCCTCACCGCTCATCACCGTCATCACGCCACGACCATCTTCGGTCACGGCGGCGGTCGCCATCTTGTCCTTGGTGGCTTCGAACACCATCAGTTGCAACGCCTTCCCTTGCGGGTCGATCACCACCGGCTCTTCGCCGAAGGGATATTGCAGGCTGGGTTCAATCACCCGCACATCGTTGGGATAGGAGACCTTGAACGCTGGCTGGACCACCTGCGCCTTGCCATCAGCAAAGCCGTAGGCGATCAGCCGCTGACCCGGTGCCGGGGTCGCTACCGTGGTGATGTCGCCAGCAACCTGGGCCTGACCCAGTGACTGGCCGACCTTGATCTTGTCATCTCCCTGCACCGCAAAGAAGTTGACCTGCCCTTTATCGCTGAAGCGATAGCCGATCTCGTTCTGCTCTTCCACGCCGAGCCAGGCGGTCTTCCCTGCGGCAGGCAGGGTAAACGAGGCGGTCGGCTCCATGGAGGCGCCATTGAAGATGGGTTTCACCACATAGAGCAGATAAAAGAAGATAAGCAGCAGCGCCACCAGTACCAGGGCTCCGCCTGTGGTAACGCCATATTTGGCCAATTTATCCTTGATCCGGCGTTTTCTACTGCCCGCCATGACCAGGTTTAACGATTCCGATGACATGCAAGACCTCAATGTAAGCTAGGCTTCGCGGCATTATATGGCGGTTGCATGACAGTTTTGTTACATCGAGAGCGCTTTAACAGAGGTTGTTAGCGGAAAAAACGCGGGGATTATGTCGAAGGAAGGTGAACGCAATATATTGTTTATAAAGGGATATTTATGAAGATAATCAGCAGGGCAGCCTACGCTGCCCCCGAATGATTCAGGAAAGGGCATCGTTTGATTGTTGCTGCGCCAGTTTGGCCGCCTTTTTCTCGGCGCGGCGGCGCTTGAAGAAGGCCGACAACTGAGCCGAGCAGGCATCGGCCAGCACACCGCCGGTCAGCTCGACGCTGTGATTGTGGCGCGAGTCCTGCAAGATCTCGAACACCGACCCCGCGGCACCGGTCTTGAGATCTCGGGCGCCGTAAACCACCCGCTTGACCCGGCTATGGATCAGCGCACCGGCACACATACAGCAGGGCTCCAGCGTCACATAAAGAGTGGTGTCGAGCAGCCGGTAGTTCGCCAGCTGCTGGCCCGCCGCCCGGATTGCCATCACCTCGGCATGGGCACAGGCATCGTGTTCGCTGATGGAGCGATTCCACCCCTCGCCCACCACCTGACCATCCAGCACCAGTACGGCACCGACCGGGATCTCGCCAATCCCTTCGGCCCGGGCAGCCAATGCCATGGCATGACGCATCCACTGTTCGTCCTGCTCGGGCTGACTCTGTGCCTGGCTCGGTATTTCTGGGACCTCTGATGGTTTCACGCCCATCCCCTCTTTATATTGTTCAATTGTGCTGTTTGCATTCCCGCTATCCACACCTGCCAGATGATTCCATAGATAGCAGGCATGATAGCTCGCGGTGGCAGGGCGGCGATTATGCCAAATCTGCACGTCAGACCCAAGCCGCATCCCGACTGAACAATAAAGAAGCAATCGGCATCTCTATGATAAAAAAGGAGTTGCACCCGTTTAGCCATGCTATTAGACTTCCTCCCCGTCAGCCGAGTCTGACTCCGTCGGTGTGTAGCGCAGCCAGGTAGCGCATCTGCATGGGGTGTAGAGGGTCGGAGGTTCGAATCCTCTCACACCGACCATTTTCCCCGAGAATAGCCCAGTCAAACGACTGGGCTATTTTTTTGCCTCCGATTTACCCTCCTGACAACGCCAGCCTACCAAGAACAAAAAACACTCAGAACCACTTGAATCTTTTTGCCGAACTCATTAAGATGCGCAACTTTCCGCCGGTAGACAACACAGGGAGGTGGAAAAACAAGTGAAGGGATCACTGTCCGGCTTGCGTGCAACACAGGACCAGGCATGAACCAGAACACCGATTTCGCACCCGCCATTACGCTTTATTCCGTTCCTCACGACACCCCTTGCCACACCGAAAACGAAAATGAACAGGTCATCCAGCTGGATGTGATCGATCTGGCCGAACCGGATGATGACTATTGAGCACGGCCAGATGGCCGCTCAATCACTGGGGCATCGCCTGTTCAACACACTCAGTTTCACACCCTTGGCGAGAAATCTGCAAAAAACGACAAACTGCTAATTCTATCAAGGATGGCAGTATTATTGACTGATGCGTCTCCCCCTTCCCTCTCCAGCATCCCCCCCGACAATTGATACAAACCTACGTTATTGCGCTTCACTTTCCATCGTTGCAACCGCTGGTGCCAACAGAGCCTGCATCACCAAGCCAAGTTTAAAACGCACGTTCACTAACTAGGTCTAGCAATAGCAAAACATTCATTGCCACATTCAAACGCACTTTATACGGCTGTTTTGGCAAAGCCTGGAGTTAGGTCGGGATTTGTTTTTGCATTTGTAATTTTATTACGTAATAAGTTACATAACGAGGCGCAGGGTAACGGCCCAAATTAGCCGTTGTTCGATGGGAAAAAGCAGGAGCATAACCATCTGCGTAGAGTTTTTATACCAATCAAATAAAGCAATAAAAAACATCAACTTAACCATATAGAAAAAACAGGCGTTTAAAAAAAACTGTTGACGTAATCAACAATATTTCGCACCTTATCAATCGTGTTACCCCGTTGTTGCGGGAACGTTTCAGGAACAGGGATTCGACTTTAGTCGTAGTTAGTAAGTTCAAAATGTAATTCTCAAAGGAGTGAACCTTATGTCGGCACCGGCTCAGACCCACTGCAGCGCCCGCCTTCGCATCCAGGGCGAGATGCTGCCCGAATACGCGCAAATTCTGACGCCGGACGCGGTGGCTCTGGTCTCCGAACTGGTGGAACGTTTTGCTCCCCAAAGAGGGGAATTGCTGAAACAACGTGTGGCACGCCAGGCCCGTATCGATGGCGGCGAGCTACCGGACTTCCTGCCGGAAACCGCCCACATCCGTGAAGGTGACTGGACTATTCGCGGCATTCCCGCCGACCTGCAAGACCGCCGTGTGGAGATCACCGGCCCGGTCGAGCGCAAGATGGTGATCAACGCCCTCAACGCCAACGTCAAGGTGTTCATGGCAGACTTCGAGGACTCACTGGCTCCCGCCTGGAATAAGGTGATCGAGGGCCAAATCAACCTGCGCGATGCGGTCAACGGCACCATCTCTTACACCAGTCCGGAAGGGAAGGCTTATACCCTGAACGCCAATCCGGCCGTCCTCATCTGCCGGGTGCGTGGTCTGCACCTGCCGGAAAAACATGTCACTTTCGATGGCGAGCCCATCCCAGGCGGCCTGTTCGATTTTGCTCTCTACTTCCTGCACAACTATCAGGCGCTGCTGGCCAAAGGCTCGGGCCCCTACTTCTACGTGCCCAAGTTGCAGAGCCATCTGGAAGGGCGCTGGTGGAGCGAGGTGTTCGCCTGGACCGAGGACAAGTTCGGTCTGCCACGTGGCACCATCAAGGCCACCGTGCTGATTGAAACCCTGCCAGCCGTATTCGAGATGGATGAGCTGCTCTATCAAATGAAGGATCACATCGTTGCGCTGAACTGCGGCCGCTGGGACTACATCTTCAGCTATATCAAAACCTTGAAGAACCATCCGGATCGCGTCCTGCCCGACCGCCAGGTGGTGACCATGGACAAGCCGTTCCTCTCCGCCTACTCGCGGCTGCTGATCAAGACCTGCCACAAGCGCGGAGCGCTGGCGATGGGCGGTATGGCTGCCTTTATTCCGGCCAAGGACGCAGCCGTCAACGAACAGGTGTTTGCCAAGGTCAAGGCCGACAAGGAACGCGAAGCCAACAACGGCCACGACGGTACCTGGGTCGCCCACCCTGGCCTTGCCGACACCGCCATGGCGGTGTTCAACGCCACCATTGCGGCTGGTGCCAAGAACCAAATCGGCGTGCTGCGCGAGCAGGATGCCCCCATCACCGCCGCCGACCTGCTGGCACCCTGTGAGGGCGAGCGCACCGAGGCAGGGATGCGCACCAATATCCGGGTTGCCCTGCAATATCTGGAGGCCTGGATCAACGGCAATGGTTGCGTGCCCATCTACGGTCTGATGGAAGATGCCGCCACCGCCGAGATCTCCCGCACCTCCATCTGGCAGTGGATACGCCACGGCAAGAGCCTGTCGAACGGCAAGGTGGTGACCAAGGCGCTGTTCCGCCAGATGCTGGCCGAGGAGCTGGAGGTGGTCAAAGCCGAGGTGGGCACCACGCGCTGGCAGACAGGACGCTTTGCCGAGGCAGGCGAACTGATGGAAGAGATCACCTGCGCCGATACCCTGATCGATTTTCTGACGCTGCCCGGTTACGAGCGGCTCTGAATCACGGGCCCCCAGCGGGGCTCGCCAATAACAAGTCAATGGAAACGTGAAATCAATGAAAGAGGGAACTGATATGGCACTGACCCGTGAGCAACAGATCCAGGCTATCGAGAAAGACTGGGCGGAAAACCCCCGCTGGAAAGGGATCAAACGCGGCTACAGCGCCGAAGATGTAGTGAACCTGCGCGGCAGCTTGCAGCCGGTGCACACCCTGGCCCAGCGTGGAGCCGACAAGCTGTGGGGTCTGATCCACGGCGACGCCAAGAAAGGCTACGTCAACTGCCTCGGCGCCCTGACCGGCGGTCAGGCGGTGCAGCAGGCCAAGGCGGGGATCGAGGCGATCTACCTCTCCGGCTGGCAGGTGGCGGCGGACAACAACTTGTCCTCCACCATGTATCCGGATCAGTCCCTCTACCCGGCCAACTCGGTGCCGTCCGTGGTGGAGCGCATCAACAACTCCTTCGCCCGTGCCGACCAGATCCAGTGGGCCAACAAGGTAGGGCCGCAGGATGAGGGCTTTATCGACTACTTCCTGCCGATCGTGGCCGATGCGGAAGCCGGTTTCGGCGGCGTGCTTAACGCCTTCGAACTGATGAAGGGAATGATTGAAGCGGGCGCCGCTGGCGTGCACTTCGAAGATCAGCTGGCATCAGTCAAGAAGTGCGGTCATATGGGCGGCAAGGTGCTGGTACCGACTCAGGAAGCGGTGCAGAAGCTGGTTGCCGCTCGTCTGGCAGCCGATGTATGCGGCACCACCACCCTGGTGATCGCCCGTACCGATGCCAACGCCGCTGACCTGCTGACCACCGACGCCGACCCGTACGATGCAGACTTCCTGACTGGCGAGCGCACTGCTGAAGGGTTCTACAAGGTACGTGCCGGTATCGATCAGGCCATCGCTCGCGGTCTGGCTTACGCCCCCTACGCCGACATGGTGTGGTGTGAAACTGCCAAGCCGGATCTGGACGAAGCGCGTAAATTTGCCGAAGCAATCAAGGCCAAGTTCCCGGATCGCATCCTGGCCTACAACTGCTCCCCGAGCTTCAACTGGAAGAAGAATCTGGACGATGCCACCATCGCCCGCTTCCAGCAGGAGCTCTCCGACATGGGCTACAAGTACCAGTTCATCACCCTCGCGGGTATCCACAACATGTGGTTCCACATGTACGAGCTGGCCTACCAGTACGCCCGTGGCGAAGGGATGAAGCACTACGTCGAGATGGTGCAGGAGCCGGAATTTGCCGCCGCCAGCCGTGGCTACACCTTCGTGGCACACCAGCAGGAGGTCGGTACCGGTTACTTCGACAAGGTGACCACTGTCATTCAGGGGGGCCAATCATCGGTCACCGCGCTGACCGGCTCCACCGAAGAAGATCAGTTCCACTGATAGGCAGAACTGTTTTGAAATAGCAAAACCCCGGCCTGAAGCCGGGGTTTCTGTTTATCTGCCATTCAAACGAAAGTCAGGCCACAACCGCACACCGCAGAGAGAATCAGAGCTCGAGGATCTCTTTGACAAAGGGGATGGTGAGCTTGCGCTTGGCGCGAAATGAGGCGTTGTCGAGCTGATTGAGAGTGGTGAGCAGGGTTCGCATATCGCGGGAGAGTCGGTTGAGCAGGAAGCGGCCCACATCGATGGGCAATTTGAAGCCCCGCAGCTCGGCACGCAGCTGCAGGGCACTGAGCTTGCCTTCGTCATCCAGTTCTTCGAGATGGAAACTCACCCCCCAGTCGAGGCGCGAGGCGAGATCTGGCAGCTGCAGCCCCAGTTTGCGCGGTGCGCTGCAGCCGGTGACCACCAGCGTCCCCTCGCCCTTCTCCTGCCAGCGGTTATAGAAATCGAACAGCGCCCGCTCCCACACGGCATTGCCGGCGATCGCCTCAAGGCTGTCGAGACAGACCAGCGGCAAGCTTTCGAGGGCATCGAGCATGCTGGGGTCGAGCTGTTCAAACTGATCGAGGGAGAGATAGGCCGCCGCCGCATCGCGGGCGTTGACCTCGGCACAGGTGGCGTGGAGCAGATGAGAGCGTCCGGATCCCTTGGCTCCCCAGAAATAGAGGAAAGGCGATCCCTGACCGATGGCCGCATTCTTGAGGGCGGTGATCAGATGAGCATTGTTGCCGGGATAAAAACTGACGAAGGTTTCATCATCCGGTAGTTGTACGGCTAAAGACAGTTGGGCCGGTTGCTTCACTCGTTGGGCTTTGACTGTGACATTTGTGGCTAAGTGTATCATCGCAAAGGCAGATAGAGAACCGCCCGGACAAGCCGGGCGGTCTACAAAAGCCTTATAAAATCAGGGCTGCGACCATTGGTAACGCAAACCGCTGCCATTATCGTCAACCTTGCGCAAACGACTCTCGAGCTGCAGTGCCCGCACCAGTTCGGCCTGATCCCCTTGCAGGGTAAAGTTGAAGGTGACCTGGTCCCCCTCCAGCTTGCCGATCGCCACCTTGCTGACGTTGGCCATCCCCTGCAGCATCTTCTGCACGGCGATCATGCTGTCCACTTCGGAGAGGCCATCCACCACCAAGGTCTGGCTGGTTGCCGGACCAGAAATGCGGGCACCGTAGTTTTTCACCAGCCAAGCCGCCAGGGTATCGGCAAACCCTTGCGCCACTTCGGCCTGAGTGCCGGTGCTATTGCCACGGGTCAGCTCGGTCACTTCACCGGCCGCTTTGGGGCCGTAGAGTCCCCAATCGATGCTCCACTTGTCACCTTCCGGTGTCAGCTTGCCCAACACCACCATCTCGGCGCCATAGCGCTGGCTTGCCTGCAAAATAGGGTCGGCAAAGCGTCCCCAGACGTCAGTGGCACTGACCGCCATGTTGTCATCGAGATCCATCAGCGGAATGCTGATGGGTAGCCCCAGCGTCTGGGCCTGCTCGCGCAAGGCTTGCGCCCAACCATCGCTGGATTGATCCGCCAGCAAGCGACGCTCACCCTGATCCACCACCAGCCAGATGGCCATCTGGGGACGCGCAGGGCCAAGCAGGGCAAACTGGCTCTCGGAGACCAGGCTGTTGACCTTGTCACTCTTGAACTCGGCTTTCAGATACTTTAGGGAGTCCTGATCCTGATAGCCATAGCTTTTGACATAGTCGCCCGGGGCCGCCAGCGCCTTGACCACCACCGGCTGGGTGAGGATGTCGCGCTTGCCGGTCACCTTGATCAGCACCTGACCCAGTGCCTGCCCTTGAGCGGCCACCATGTCGCCACTGGTCGGGGCCTTGCCCTGATATAGGTCGGTCACCTGAGCGGCCGAGGCCATGAATGACAAGCCGCAGCAGAGGGCGGTCACAACACGTTTGAACATGAACAGAGTCTCGAAATGGGAGAGTGTGCTTATGGTAGCGGCAAGGCGCATCCTGCGGCAAGGCTGGCACAAGCGGCCACAAACAGCAGAGCCGGCGATGCGCCGGCTCCGATCACCCCTTCCACATGGGAAGCAGGTTAAGGTGTCAACTTACTTGGTACCGAAGATCTTGTCGCCGGCATCGCCCAGACCCGGCACGATGTAGCCTTTCTCGTTCAGCCCCTGGTCGACAGAAGCGCAGTAGAGCTCTACGTCAGGGTGAGCGGCTTCCAGCGCCTTGATCCCTTCCGGCGCGGCAACCAGTACCAGCACCTTGATGGATTGGCAGCCTTTCTTCTTCAGCAGATCGATAGTGGCGATCATGGAGCCGCCAGTGGCCAGCATCGGGTCAATGACCAGCGCCAGACGCTCTTCGATGTTGCTGACGATCTTCTCGAAATAGGGAACCGGTTGCAGGGTCTCTTCATCGCGGTAGATACCGACCACGCTGACGCGGGCACTCGGCATGTGCTCCAGCACGCCATCCATCATGCCAAGGCCGGCACGCAGGATAGGTACAACGGTTACCTTCTTGCCTTTGATCTGGTCAACTTCTACTGGCCCATTCCAGCCATCGATGATAACCTTCTCGGTTTCGAAGTCAGAGGTCGCTTCATAGGTCAACAAACTGCCCACTTCTTTGGCCAGTTCACGGAAACGCTTGGTGCTGATATCGCCTTCGCGCATCAGACCGATCTTGTGTTTGACCAGGGGGTGTTTGACTTCAACGACTTTCATTATTATCTCCTCTAACCTGCCGCAAAAAAAATCGCGGAATCATACAACAAAAGCCACCGCTTGTAGAGCATTTCCGCGCAAAAACGCGCAAACGATTTCCTTTCTGGTTTTTCACCGCCACTGTTAGAATACGCCCCGAATTTTACCCTCCACTTCTTTACATGACGGGGAATACTCGTGACTGACAAAACCTCACTGAGCTACAAGGATGCTGGCGTAGATATCGATGCCGGCAATGCACTGGTTGAACGTATCAAGGGCGTGTCAAAACGCACTCGTCGTCCTGAAGTCCTTGGTGGTCTTGGCGGCTTTGGGGCCTTGTGTCAAATCCCTGCGGGCTACAAGGAGCCGGTACTGGTCTCCGGTACCGATGGTGTGGGCACCAAGCTGCGGCTGGCCATCGACCTGAAGAAGCACGACACCGTGGGCATCGATCTGGTGGCCATGTGCGTCAATGACCTGATCGTACAGGGCGCCGAGCCGCTGTTCTTCCTCGACTACTATGCAACCGGCAAGCTGGACGTGGACACCGCAGCCGCGGTAGTCACCGGGATCGGTGCCGGTTGCGAGCAATCAGGCTGTGCCCTGGTGGGCGGCGAGACCGCCGAGATGCCGGGTATGTATGAAGGGGAAGACTACGACATCGCCGGTTTCTGCGTCGGTGTGGTGGAGAAGAGCGAAATCATCGACGGCAGCAAGGTCGGTGAAGGGGATGCCCTGATCGCCCTGGCTGCCAGCGGCCCTCACTCCAACGGCTTCTCCCTGATCCGTAAAATTCTGGAAGTCTCCAAAGCCGACGTGCATCAGCCGCTGGGTGACACCACTCTGGCCAACGCCCTGCTGGAGCCGACCCGCATCTATGTGAAACCTGTGCTCAAGCTCATCAAGGAGTGCGAGATCCACGCCCTCTCCCACATCACCGGCGGTGGCTTCTGGGAGAACATCCCCCGTGTCCTGCCCGCCAACACCCAAGCGGTGATCGATGAGCAGAGCTGGCAGTGGCCGGCGGTGTTCAGCTGGCTGCAGCAGGCTGGCAACGTCACCCGTCACGAGATGTATCGCACCTTCAACTGCGGCGTCGGCATGATCATCGCCCTGCCCGCCAACCAGCTGGAGAAGGCGCTGACCCTGCTCAAGGCAGAAGGCGAGAACGCATGGCACATCGGTCATATCGCCAAGACAGCAGACGGTGAGGAGCAGGTCGTCATCAAATGATGCGGATCCTCGTCCTAATCTCTGGCAGCGGCAGCAACCTGCAGGCGCTCCTCGACCACTGCGCCAGCGGCAAGATTGCCGGTGAAGTGGTCGGCGTTATCAGCAACAAGGCCGATGCCTATGGTCTGGTTCGCGCCAAAGAAGCGGGGGTGGCGACCTCCATTCTGGCCCAGCAGCAGTTTGCCAGCCGGGAGGAGTATGACGCCGCCCTGCTGGCGCTGATGGCAGACTATCAGCCGGATCTGGTGGTGCTGGCCGGGTTTATGCGGATATTGAGCGGCGATCTGGTGCGCCATTTCGCCGGCAGAATGATCAATATCCACCCCTCCCTGCTGCCCAAGTATCAGGGCCTGCACACCCACCAGCGCGCTATCGATGCCGGTGATAGTGAGCATGGCGCCAGCGTCCACTTCGTCACCGAAGAGCTGGACGGGGGCCCGGTTATCCTGCAGGCCCGCGTGCCCATCTTTGAAGGGGACACTGCGGACGAGGTAGCGGCACGGGTACAGGCGCAGGAGCACAGCATCTACCCGCTGGTGGTGCGCTGGTTCTGCGAAGGCAGGCTGCAGATGGTAGATGGCGCCGTGCAACTGGATGGCGCCCTGCTGGGCCCCGCTGGCTACGCCTGCGAGTAAGCAGACGTCTTGTCGAAATGTGAAAGAGGAGGCCGATGGCCTCCTTTTTATTTCCTGAATTTTCCCACCACAGGCACAGGCTTAAACCTGTTCACGACCTGCAGCGAGAAACCGTCAACAAGGTTACAAGCTGCCCAGGAACCGGAGCGTATAGACATACGTGAGCACTCTTTGCTGTCTACATAAGCGAGCAGCACATGAGCCTTGATCACGGTTTCGTAGCCAGATCGTGGACAGGTTTAGACCGGATTGTCGATATCGATAAAGGTGACATCCAGCCCATGCACGGTCGCCAGCCACTCCCCCAGCGCCTTGACGCCGTAACGCTCGGTGGCGTGATGGCCCGCGGCGTAGAAGTGCATCCCTATCTCGCGGGCGGTGTGAATGGTCTGCTCGGAGGCTTCACCGGAGATAAAGGCATCGATGCCCTGCTCCGCCGCCAGATTGATGTAACTCTGACCGCCGCCGGTGCACCAGGCCACGGAACGGATAAGCTCGGGGCCGCTGTCGCCACAATAGAGTGGTTCGCGACAAAGGCGCTCGGCAATCAGCTTGGCAAAATCGCGGCCGCTCATCGGCTCTTCCAGCTTGCCCACCATGGCAACGCTCTTGCTGTTCCACGGCTCCAGACCGCGGCATACCTTGATGTCGAGCAGCTTGGCGAGCTGGGCGTTGTTACCCACCTCGGGATGGACATCCAGCGGCAAATGGTAGGCAAACAGATTGATATCGTGGGTCAGCAGGGTCTTGAGACGACGCTGCTTCATGCCGGTGATCTGGGCCGGTTCACCGCTCCAGAAGTAGCCATGATGGACCAGAATGGCATCGGCTTCGGCAGCCACCGCCGCGTCAATCAGCGCCTGACTGGCAGTGACACCGGTCACTACCTTGCGAATACGTTCGCGCCCCTCCACTTGCAGGCCGTTAGGGCAGTAATCCTTGATGGCGTGCGGTTCGAGCAGATGGTTCAGTACGGTTTCGAGTTTTCGATGAGAGATCATAGGGGTCCCTTATTAAGGCTCGGTCCCCTGCTTTACCAATAAAAACAGGGCCCAGGCTCAAAGCGCCAAGGGCCCCATGATAATCGAGCCGGGCCGCCAAGACCATGACAGCCCCCACACAGTGCGGTTTCCCTCCCGGCCTCAGGCTGGCAGATCGATCCCCGCCTCCCGCATCTGGGCCAGTTTGTAGCGCAGGGTGCGCGGGCTGATGCCGAGTCGGTCGGCCACCGCCTTGCGGCTGCCGTTACAATCTTGCAGGGTGTCGAGGATGATCTGGTGCTCCTGCTGCTTGAGCTCGCTGCCGAGGCGATCGCCGCCATAGCTGCGCTCCACGCTGACAAACTCCATCTCCTGCTCGTCCAGCTCCTCCAGAATGAGGTGGTCACAATCAATGATCCCGTCGGGGCTGAGGATCAGGGCACGCTGTACCACGTTATCCAGCTCCCGCACATTGCCGGGCCAGGGGTGGGCCAGCAACCGCTCCCGCGAGGCATCTGTCAGCTGTGGTGTCGGCAGCCCCTGCTGACTGGCATGGAGCGCCAGCAGGTGCTCCGCTAGCGGCAGAATATCCCCAGGCCGCTCACAGAGGGCAGACCAGCGCAGCGGAAAGACGTTGAGGCGATAGTAGAGATCTTCGCGAAACAGGCCATCCTGCACCGCTTTTTTCAAATCCCGGTTGCTGGTGGCGATGACCCGCACATCCAGCGGGATCATCTTGCGACTGCCGAGCCGCTCCACCTCTTTCTCCTGCAACACCCGCAGCAATTTGGCTTGCAGCCCCTGATCCATCTCGGTGATCTCGTCAAGCAGCAGGGTGCCTCCCTGCGCTTGTTCGAACTTGCCGGGGCACCCCTGCACCGCGCCGGTAAATGCCCCCTTCTCATAGCCAAACAGGGTCGCCTCCAGCATGTTTTCCGGAATGGCGGCGCAGTTGATGGCGACGAAGGGCTGCTCGGCGCGGCTGGAGTTGTCATGAATGTAACGGGCCAGCACCTCTTTACCCGTCCCGCTCGGGCCGGTCACCATCACGGTCGCTTCGCTTCTGGCCACCCGGGTCGCCAGCTGGAACAGCTCGGCAGTTTTGGGGTCCCCGTAAACCACGGCGCGCTTCTCCACCTTCTGGGCGGGCACATAGCGGCTGACCTGATTGAGCAGCACCTCCGGTGAGAACGGCTTGGCCAGATAGTCGATGGCCCCTTCACGCATGGCGCGCACCGCGCCGTCGATGTTGGCGTAGGCGGTCATCAGCAGCACAGGTATCTGCGGATATTGCTGGCGGATGGTGGCCAGCAGGGTGAGGCCGTCCATCCCCCCCATTTGGATATCGGAGATCACCATGTCAAACGGCTGACGGGAGAGGGCCAGCAGAGCCCGCTCGCCGCTGTCCGCTTCACGGCACTCATAACCGCCGAGCAAAAGGGTATCCACCAGCGCTTCGCGCAGGCCATTGTCATCTTCAACTACCAGGATCCTGGCCTGTGTCATGCTACACCTCCAAGCTGCATCGGTTGCTGGTGCAGGGGGAACGACAGAGTAAAGCAGGTGCCTTCACCAGGAACCGAGGCCACACCGACCTCCCCCTGATGGGCACGCACTACAGATTGCACCACCGCCAGACCGAGACCAGTGCCCTGGGAGCGAGTGGTAAAGAAGGGTTCGAATACCTGACCGAGCTGATGGGAAGGGATCCCCTTGCCATTATCGATGACCCGCATCTCCACCCGGGCACCACTGCGCACCGCGCTGACCAGCAGCGAGGTGGCCCCTGCCTGCTGGGCATTGGCAATCAGGTTGTTGATGGCTCCCGCCAACGCACTGCTGTTGGCCAGCAGACAGAGATCGGGCTCCGGCGCCTCCATGTGCAACTCGCAGCCCTGCTGCTGGCAGAAGGCCTCGGCTCCGGCCTGCACTTCGGCCAGCAGCCCTTGTACCGAGATGGGGGTGACCACCTGATTGTCGCCATTGCGGGCAAACAGCAGGATGTCGTTGATCTGCTTCTCCAGATCCTGCAAACGGGCCATCAGCTTTTGCTGAAACTGAGAGCGAGATTCCGGCTTGAGGGTGCGGTTGGCCAGATTGGCGGCATAGAGCATGGCGGCAGAGAGCGGAGTACGGATCTGGTGGGCGAGCGAGGCCGCCATATTGCCCAGCGCCGACAGCCGCTTCATGTGGTTGATGCGGTCTTGCAGTTTACGGGTTTCGGTCAGGTCATTGATAAAGACCAGCTGGCCGGGCTGATCCGGCAGCGGTTGGGTCGAGAGCTGCACCCGGCGCCCGTCACGCAGGGAGATCTCGTGGCCATCATCCTCGCGCGGCTCGAAGCAGCGGGCAATGATGTGGCGCCAGAGCTCCCCTTCCAACGGCTCCCCCAGCAGGGAGATGGCCGCCGGATTCGCGCGGGTGACCACCCCTGCCCCGTCAAGCAGCAGCACCCCGGTGGGGAGCGCCTTGAAGATGGCATAGAGCTGGCTCACTTCGTGGGACTGGAGTGGCATGTCCTGCTGCTGGATTGTCATAAACCTGACCTCAAACTGGCTATTGGGTCAGGTTATTCAATTTCCATGCCACTAAATTATATTAACTAAAACAATGGATTGCGTATTGGTGTCAAGGCTTTGACCATTAGACGTCCTTGCTCATCCCGTACTTTTTCATCTTCTCTACCAGGGTGGTACGGCGCATACCGAGCAGATCGGCGGCGCGGGCCACCACCCCGTCCTGAGACTCCAGCGCCTGACGGATCAGCTCCACTTCGAGGTCGGCCAGCATCTCTTTGAGGTTGACTCCCTCCTCCGGCAACTGCATGGTGCGGGCCGAAGCGAGGGAGTGATCCAGCTCGGGCGGATCCTGAAACACCGCCGCCAGCGCATCCCGCTCATCCATCTCGGTCAGCCGCTCATCCCGCGGCTCGCTCGGCAGCAGACGATAACGGCTCGGCAGATCGGCCACATCGACGATCTGGTGCGGGTAGAGGATCAGCAGCCGCTCCAGCAGGTTGGAGAGCTCGCGCACGTTGCCGGGCCAGGGGTACTGCATCAGCGACTCCAGCGCACGCTGGGTCAGCCGGATAAAGCCATGGTGCTGCTCGGCATGGCGGTTGAGCAGCTCCTGCAGCAGCAGCGGAATGTCGTCGATACGATCCCGCAGCGGCGGCGTCTCAATGGGGAAGACGTTGAGGCGGTAGTAGAGATCTTCACGGAAACCCTGAGTGCGGATCATCGCCTCCAGATCCCGGTGGGTAGCCGCTATGATGCGCACATCGGCCTGAATGGGTTTGCCGCCACCGACCCGGTCGAACAGCCGCTCCTGCAATACCCGCAGTAGTTTGACCTGCATCGGCATCGGCATGTCGCCGATCTCGTCGAGGAACAGGGTGCCCCCCTGCGCCAGCTCGAAGCGACCGCGACGAGCCGCGATGGCGCCGGTAAACGCCCCCTTCTCGTGGCCAAACAGTTCACTCTCCAGCAATTCGGCCGGAATAGCGCCGCAGTTGATGGGCACGAAGGGGCCTTGGCTTCGGGAAGAGAGTTCGTGGATAGCGCGAGCCACCACCTCTTTACCGGTACCAGACTCCCCGAGGATCAGCACGTTGGCATCGGTCTCGGCCACTTGGCTGATGAGGCGGCGTACCTCCTGGATCCCCTTCCCTTTACCCACCAGCAAGCGCAGCAGGGCCTGACCCTTGTCATGGGTCTGCTGACGAGGATGCAAGGAGACGAACGCCTGACAGAAGTGCAAATGACGGGTAAGGGATTCATAGGTAAAGGGCGAGAGCGCGACCCCGATAAAATTGCTGTTGGGCAGATCGGCCTCAACCAGCGAGAGGAAGGGGGTACGGGGGAAGGCTGCCAGCAGCTCTGACAAGGGACGGTCGGTCAGCTCACCCACCAGCACCCCTTGCAGCGGACCGGAGGATTCGATGGCTACATCCATATCGCTTTGTGCCACCTCCTGCCACGGGATCCCCATAAACGAGAGCACGGTTCCCAACTGTTGGCGCCGCTGCGCATCGGCATCAACAATCAACACGCCCATCTCCACCATATCCATTCCTCGCGATGTCCTGAACTAACTTATTGTTTTATTTGATGATAAAACAGCTACCAACTGTCTTTTTGCTGGCACACAAAGTGCCAAAATTCCGACACATTGTCAAAAATTGTCGTATTCAGGCTAAGTGTATCGACAGAAACGGGAGATTAGATAAATTTTGCCGAGGAATTTTCTGCATTGGCGCCGTTAACAAACGCAGCCAATAGCGGAAAGAAAACTGCCCTCGTCAGAGGGCAGCATGGGGCACGGTGAAGCGCTCTCAGTGGCGATTATGGTGGTGCGGCGCCGCGTAACGACACTCGGGAAAACGGCTGCAAGCCAGAAAGAGTCGACCGGCGTGGGGGCCTTTTTTCGCCACCCTCTCCACCAGCGGCGCATCGCAGCGGGGGCAGTGGTGTACCTCGTGCTCTTCATCATCCTCCACATCGGCGAACAGGCTATCGACCAGCTCACCCTCACTCTGTGGCGCCTCCACCATCCCCTCGGGCTGGATGGCGGGCTCGCGGAGCGACGCAGGCGAGATAGCCTCGGCATGGGCAGTGCGGCCACGCATCCCGGCACCGACATCCACGCCGTCCAGCAGCAGAGGGTTGAAGGTGGGCTCGCGGCGCGCCCCGTGCGGCAGATCGTCGATCACCGGTTCGCTGGTTTTGACCAGCAGCGGCAAGATCTGTTCGCGCAGCTCTTCCACCAGATAGCTGGCACTTGCCGGGATCTGCAGCAACGGCAGACCGGCGCTGTCGCAGGCGGTTTTCAGAAAGAGATCCCGTGCCTTGCGCTTCTGGTGACGGTGGGAGCTGTCATCGAGTTCGATGGCACAGATAAAGGAGAGATCAGCGGGGTGGCAAAGCAGATAGTCGAAATGCTTGGCGCTGATCTTGTTGAAATACTGCTGCCATTTGCTTTTGCCGATCCCGGCCTGCGGCGTCAGCACATCGGCCACCCGCACCTTGGCAAAGACCCGAGCCTTGTCACCCACCGCCAAATCCAGCACCCCAAGGAAGGATCGCTCGGCGGGACTGAACAGGGTCTCCTGCACATCATAGGGCAGGCGCTTTTGCTGTCTGCCTCTGCTCCAGAAGATCGCCAGCACAAGCAGCGCCAGCAACAACAATCCCGATAGGACAAGGGTATTCATGAGAGCACGATCCAGTTCACGACACGAAAGGGGAATTACTTTACCACAGCCGCCACGGAGCAAGGCAGCAGACCCGTGTATGGAAAGTGAAAAGTCCCGTCTTTTTATCTATTTGTCAGCAGGCGGGGGTTCATATGACCAGTCCCAGCAGGCACAATAGGGATAGAGCAAGAAATCCCATTTCAAGGAGAGCAGGATGCAAAAGCAATTGGTGGTCACCGTGATCGGTGCAGACAAACCCGGGATCGTCGAGAGTCTGGCTGCCGTCATCAGCCGCGAGCTGGGCAACTGGCTGGGCAGCGCCATGAGCGAACTGGCGGGACAGTTTGCCGGTATCCTCCATGTCTCTGTCCCCGATGAGCACTATCGCAGCCTGTGCGAAGCACTGGCCCTGCTACCGGGTCTGACCATCAGCTTTGCCGAAGGGACACCGACCACCGAGCCAGCCCATCAAGTCATGATGACGGTGACCGGCAACGACCGCCCCGGTATCGTCCATGAAGTAGCCAGCATCCTGCGCCAGCTCGAGATCAACGTGGCCGATCTCACCACTGGCTGTGAACCGGCTCCCCACTCCGGCGCCCCGCTCTTCTATGCCCATGCGCTGGTTGCCCTGCCCGACGGGCTCGCGATGGATACGCTTATCACCGCGCTGGAATCCCTCTCCGACGATCTGGTGGTCGACATCGACGAAGCGTTCAGCGAGCAGTAACAATACTGTCATTTATTTGTCATATATTAACGCCATAACTGCCGCGCAGACGCGACCTGAAACAGAGGCACAAGATGAGCACCGACAAGCAGTATGAAGAGAAAGAGCTGAGCTGGCTCTCATTCAATGAACGGGTGTTGCAAGAGGCAATGGACAAGACGGTGCCCCTCATCGAGCGGGTTCGTTTTCTGGGGATCTTCTCCTCCAACCAGGATGAGTTCTTCAAGGTACGGGTATCGGACGTCAAGCGTCGCATCCTCATCAATGAAGTACATGGTGGCGACGATGAAGCGAAAGTGCTGCTGCGCGCCATCCAGCAAAAAGTGATGGCGCTCGGTGAAGCGTTCGACAACACCTATAAAGAGCTGTTGATTGCGCTGGCCCGCCACAACATCTTCCTGGTCAACGAGAACCAGCTCTCCGATGCCATTCAGAAGTGGCTGCGGGTCTTCTTCAAGGAGAAGGTGCTGCGTCACATCATCCCGATCCTGCTCAACAAAGAGGTCAATCCGGTCAAATTCCTCAAGGATGAGTACACCTATCTGGCCATCGAGATGAAGAAGAACGGTCAGGTGATCCAGTACGCCCTGGTGGAAGTGCCGACCGACGACCTGCCCCGCTTCTTCCAGCTGCCGCCGGAAGGGACCCGCCGCAAGAAGCAGATCATCATTCTGGATAACGTCATCCGCTTCTGCCTCGACGAGATCTTCAAGGGCTTCTTCGACTACGACGAGATTGCCGCCTATGCGGTGAAGCTGACCCGGGATGCAGAATATGATCTCTCCGACCAGCTGGACTTGAGCCTGGTGGACAAGATGAGTGACGGCTTGAAGCAGCGCCTTACCGCCATGCCGGTGCGCTTCGTCTACGAGCGGGAGATGCCCGCCGCCATGATAAGCTTCCTCAAGCTCAAGCTGCAGATCAGCTCTTACGATGCCATCATGCCGGGTGGACGCTATCACAACTTCAAGGATTTCATCGGGTTCCCCAACGTGGGCCGTGACTATCTGGAGAACCCCAAGCTGCCGGCCCTCGATTGCCGCGATTTTGACGGCTTCGTCAACGCCTTCGATGCGATTACCAAGCAGGATATCCTGCTCTACTACCCGTACCACAAGTTCCACCACTTCACCGAGCTGGTGCGCCAGGCGGCGTTCGACCCGGCGGTGAGCGCCATTCGCATCAATATCTACCGGGTGGCCAAGAAATCGCGCATCATCCACTCCCTCATCGATGCAGCCAACAACGGCAAGAAGGTGACCGTGGTGGTCGAGCTGCGCGCCCGTTTCGACGAAGCGGCCAACATCGACTGGGCCAATATTCTCACCGATGCCGGGGTCAAGGTGGTGTTCGGGGTGCCGAGCCTCAAGATCCACTCCAAGCTCTGCCTCATCACCCGCCACGAAAATGGCGAGGCGGTGCGCTACGCCCATATCGGCACCGGTAACTTCAACGAGAAGACCGCCAAGATCTATACCGACTTCTCGCTGCTGACCCGCAATCCGGACATCACCGCCGAAGTGGAAGGGGTGTTTGAATACATCGAGTACCCCTATAAGCGTTACAAATTCAACCACCTGCTGGTCTCCCCCATCAACAGCCGCCGTCAGCTCTACCGTCTCATCGACAACGAGCTCTCCAACGCCAAGGCGGGCCAGCCGAGCGGTATCATCCTCAAGATCAACAATCTGGTGGACAAGGATCTCATCAACCGCCTCTATGCCGCCGGGCAGGCGGGAGTACCGATCCAGATGATCATCCGTGGCATGTGCGCCCTGCGCCCAGGTGTGCCAGGTCTCAGTGACAACATCAAGGTGATCAGCATCATCGACCGCTTCCTCGAGCACCCTCGGGTGATGGTGTTCCACAACAAGGGCAACCCCCAGCTCTATATCTCCAGCGCCGACTGGATGAGCCGCAATATCGACGGCCGTATTGAGGTGGGCACCCCCATTTATGATGAGCGCCTCAAGCAGCGCATCATGGACATTCTCGAACTACAACTGAGTGATACCTGCAAGGCGCGGGTCATTGATGCCGACCAGCAGAACGAATATGTGAAGCGGGGCAACCGCCGCAAGATCCGCTCTCAGGTGGCGATTTACGACTATCTCAAACGTATCGAGTCAAACAATGGACAATAGTCTCTATGCCGCCGTGGATCTCGGCTCCAACAGTTTTCACATGGTGATCGCCCATCTGAGCGAAGGGCGTTTTCGCATCGTCGATCGCATTAAGGAGCGGGTGCGGCTGGCGGAAGGGATGGATGAGCAGAAGCGGATGAGCCCGGAGGCGATGGAACGCGGCCTCGCCTGCCTGTCGCTGTTTGCCGAGCGGCTCACCAACATCAAACCGGATCAGATCCGCATCGCCGGTACCTACACATTGCGCCGTGCCAGCAACGCCCGCGAATTTGTGAGTGAAGCAGCCAAGGTGCTCAACCACCCTATCGAGATCATCAGTGGCCAGGAGGAGGCACGCCTCATCTATCAGGGGGTCGCCCATACCCAGCATATCGAGGGCCAGGTACTGGTCATCGATATCGGCGGCGGCAGCACCGAGCTCATCATCGGTGAAGGGTTTGAACACAAGGCCCTCACCAGCCGCAAGATGGGCTGCGTCAGCTTTACCCAGAGCTTCTTTGCCAGCGGCAAGCTGAGCGACAAGCACTTCACCAATGCCGTGCTGGAGGCGCAGCACCAGCTCGCCCCCATCGTCAACCAGTATCGCAAGCTGGGCTGGCAGAGCTGCCTTGGCAGCTCAGGCTCCATTCGTACCGTGCGCGACGTGCTGCAGGGTGAAGGGCTGACTGACGGCAGCATTACGCTGGAAGGGCTGGAGCGGCTCAAGGCGCTGATGATTGAGCGCAAGCGAGTCGATAACCTCAAGCTGACAGGGCTTACCGAGGAGCGTCAAGAGGTGTTTGCCGCCGCGGTCGCCATCCTGCTCGGGCTGTTTACCTCGCTGCCCATCGAGCGGCTCGACTACTCCGATGGTGCCCTGCGCGAAGGATTGCTGTATGAGTTCGAGGAGCGCTTGCAGCACCACGATATTCGCGAGCGCACCGCACAGGCGCTCGGTACCCACTACCGGATGGACAAAAAACAGGCAGCCAGGGTGGAGCAGAGCGTGCTGACGCTGTTTGATGCCCTGCAAGAGCCCTGGCAGATGGAAGTAGAGCCCTATCGAGCCATCCTCGGCTGGGCGGCCCGGCTGCACGAAATTGGCCTTGCCATCAACTACAGCGGCATTCATCGCCACTCCGCCTATATCCTGCAACACACCGACCTGCCTGGCTTCAACCAGGACGATCAGGCCCTGCTGGCGGCGCTGGTACGCTTTCAGCGCAAGGGGCTCAAGCTCTCCGAGCTGCCGCCCCTGCCCAACCACGACATGCAGACGGTGCTGCGCTGCATCCGCATCCTGCGCCTCGCGGTCGCCGCGCACCACAAGCGCCAGGACAACCTGCTGCCTGAGTGGAAAGTCGCGGTACAAGGGGATCAGCTGGTCGTGACCCTGCCGATCGACTGGTGCGAGGAGAACCGTCTCCTGATGCAGAATCTGGAGAAGGAGCATCGTTATTGCCAGGAGCAGGGCTGGCCACTGTTGTTCCAGCTCGGCTAAATCGGAAAGATAAATTAAAAAGGCAGCCCACTGGCTGCCTTTTGCATCTCAATCTCCCGGTTACTGCAACTCGGGCAACAACCACTTAGCCATCTCGAAGTAGATGATAAGGCCGGTGCCATCCACCAGTGTCGCGATGAATGGCGCAGAGACCACCGCCGGATCGATGCGGAAACGACGCAGCACCATGGGAATAATGGATGCGACCGTGGCACTCCAGAGCACGATGGCGATGATGGTAAAGGTCACCACCATGCCAATCTGGGGACCGACGCCGAGACTCCATGCCCGTACCCAGGCCGCCATGGCAATGGCACCCGAGATGAGCAGACCGGTGGAGAGCTCCTTTTTCAGCACGGTGCCGAGATTGCGCAGACTCACCTCCCCGACCGCCATGGCTCGTACTATGGTGGTGGTGATCTGGGTGCCGCTGTTACCACCAGTACCGATCAGGAGCGGAATGAAGAAGGCCAGCGCGATAGCCGCTTCCAGCTGCTCCTCGAATGCCCGCAACACGGTGCCGGTGTAGGCTTCCGCCACAAACAGGATCAGCAACCAGCCCACCCGTTTGCGCCACAGCTGCCAGGGCGTCGCCTGCAAGTAAGGGGTATCGAGTGGCGATGAGCCCCCCTGCATCTCGGCATCCTCGGTGGATTCGAGCTCCAGAATATCCGCCGCATCATCGACATGGAAAATACCGACCAGTCGCCCCTGATCCTCGACCGGCAATACTGACAGGTCGCGGTCGATGAGCAGGCGTGCTGCCAGCTCCTGATCGGCTCGGGCATTGATCCGTACCGTCTCCCGATCCATCAGGGTCGCGACACTGGCCAGCGGGTCGGCGATCAACAAGGTCTTGAGGGAGAGGCTCCCTTGCAGACGACCATCCCCGTTGACCACATAGATATGGCGAAACAGCTGGGCATTATCCCAGGCATCGTGGATCAGCTGTTTGGCGTGACCGACCGTGTCCTCCTCCCGCACCGCCAGATATTCGTGGCGCATGTTGGCCCCCACCGACTCGGTGGGCCAATCCAGCAGGGAGTAGTAGATGGCCTGCGCCTGGGTCGGGAAGCGAGCCAGCAACATGGTGCGATCCTGACGACTCAGTTTGCGCAGGATGGCGACCATCTCACGGCGGGGAATGGCCTCCTGCAACACGCTGACGATGCTGCCATGGAGCCGCTGCAACAGACGCCCGGCACTCTCGGCCGAGAGTGAACCAAGCAGTTCGGCCCCTTGCGGGATTGGCAGGGTATCAAAGATGCAGTTGAGCTCTTCCGGACGCAGGGTCAGCAGTTGATCGGCGCGCTGAACCGGATCCAGATTATGTTCCAGCCAACCCTGCAGGGCGGCCAGATCGAGCAGTTGGTGACGGTTAAGAATGGTATGTGTTTTCTTCATCACAGATATCCTCATGTGATTTCAGGCGAGCCTGAATGCCTCCGGAAATAGCCGGATGCAACGACAAGAAAACAGCAATTTGATTGACGAGTAATAGGCAGGAAATGACGCCGTTCGGCGTGTCATCATCCCCACGTACCAGCTTTAGCACTGTATAACGTATCCGGCATGCCGGAAGCCACTTGGGTTTACACCTTAATCCGATGAAAACTGTCCTGATCTTGGGCGTCTCTGGACGTCGTGAGATCAGTGGCCTGTGTTTATACAGGAGCCTCGCCTAACGAGATGCTGCAATTAAACTTGCACAACGCTCTGTTGTGCGGGCGGCATGATTATCCAATCCCGCAGGGAGGTCAACCCCGCAGTCCCCATTAAATGGGCAACGGCAACAGCTTGTTACAATTGGCAGGAGATGACACTGAACCAATCTACAAAACCTAGATAAAAGAAAAGGCCCCAAAGGGCCCCTTATTTATTAGCGAATATAGTCAAATAGCGTCAGACGGCTTATTTTGCTGAAAGAGAGTTGCGAGGCACTCAATGCCGCATCCTCTTTTGACAGCGCGGAAATCACTTCATAGAGATCCGCTTCCGATACCTTGGCTCTCGCCTCGGCGTTGAGGGTACTCAACCCCTCGTTAGAATCCGTGACTGCCTCGAGACTATTCATCCTGCCACCCAACTCCCCCAACCCATGATCGATATTCAGGCGAGCATTTTTCATATGGACGGTAGCATCGGCTACTTCCAGCGCAAAGTTGTCAGCGGTAATAGCGGGGTCACGCAAAGCGGTAATAAAATCCGACATACCATTCAATATGTTGTCATTCTTCGGTGGATTAAGGTCAAACTGCTGAGCCGCACCACCTGCAGGCAAATCAAGGGTCAACTCCAGACCATTGAAGGGGATCTTGGTGCCAGCAGTGTAGTTACCCGTTTGCAGGGTAGTACCACCGGCATCCTTGATATCATAGGTATCAGGCGGACCGATGGTGGTTGATACGGTATAGGTGTTGCTGGGCAGTGCCGAGTTATAATTGGACTTATAGAAATTATCAAAGTTACCCTGATCGCCGACCCCGACCTTGATATTTGCAGTGGTTGCACTGGCAGTTCTTCTGGTCGCCACGATTTCAAACAGATCCTGCCCGGAATCATTGGCAGCAATTTGTACTGTGGGTGAGACCTGAATATTTCGCTGACCAGGGTCTCCCTGATAAATATATTTTCCGTTAGCGTCTTTTATATATGGCTGGGTCTTGCTCTGATTGCCGCCGAATATAAATTCACCCGAGGAGTTTTTGCTATTCATCAGGTCAAACATCTGCTGCTGCAACCCTTCCAGCTCGCTGGCGATGGCCTTGCGATCATCCATGCTGATAGCGCCATTATTTGACTTCTGGATCAGAGTCTGGGCACTAAGCATCGCATTGTTAATCGACGTTAATACCGTCTCCTCATGCCCCAGGCTGTTTTCCAGCAAGCTGCCATTGACACTGTACTGCTTGAACAGGTCAATCTCCTTGGTCAGTGCCATCTTCTGGCTCATCCCCGCAGGATCTTCGCCGGCAGTCTGAAATTTATTGCCGGTTTGCAGCTGTTGATAGGCAGTATTCAACCGCTCGTTGGCACTGTTGAGGGAATAGATATTCCGGTCGTAGATCATGTTGGTGGTGATGCGCATGACGTTACCTCACGGAAGAGAGCAGTGTATCGAAAATGGTTTTGGCCGTGCTGACGATTTGCGCCGATGCCGCATAGGATTGCTGGAAGCGGATCAGATTGGCCGCCTCCTCCTCCAGATTGACCCCTGACACGCTTTCAAAGATGCCGGTACTCTGGATAAGCTTGGACTCATTGGCCTTGAGCAACGTTTTTGCCTGACTGGTATTGTTACCCACTTCCATCACCAACCCGGAATAGGCCTGATTGAAGGTCATCTTGTCGTTGGTCGTCCCGCCATTGGTGCTCTTCCGCACCAGATCCTTGTTTTGCAGCTCGGCCAGAACCAGGCCATTGCTGTTATCGGCAAAGCCATTGCTGTTGTAACTGAGCTTGAAGCTGTCAGCAGCATCCACCGTGCCGGTGATACTGAACTCGTAGCCGGGGGCCTGTTTCGGGTTGGCATAGACTGCAGCTCCGGCGGGGAAAGGGTTAACGATAGCCGACATCAGGTTTTGCCCCTTGCTGCTCGCGGGGGCCGTGCCAATCAAGGTAGTGCCATCGGCTTGAAACACCTGATAGTTACCACTGCCATCGATTTTGACCACCTGAGGCGCTGTCGGGCTCAGACTATTGGTACCAAAACCTGACCCCGCACCTGTATTGAATACGCCACCCAGTTTGATATCCGCCCCGCCGCCATTATTGGTGGTCTTTTCCGCTTTAAGCGGAGAGGCCAGGGCCAAATCTTCCGGCCGGGTGATCAGCTGACCCAGACCGGCGGCCGCACTTTTGGTGGGTTGCAGCAACAGTTTGTCACCCGCAGCCGGCGTGCCGGTGAGATCGATCGAGATCCCGTGCCCAGTCAGCTCAAAGGTTGTTGGTGGGGTAGCCCCCGCTGTGATCAAGGTACGATTGCCAGACTTGTCGAGCGAGAACACCTCATAACCGGTAGCACTGCTAAATTGCACTTCGTAATCAAACGGAGTCACTGATGTCCCCTTGCCCGGCACGAAGCTGACATTCGCCCCGACCGTCCCCGTGTTATTGCCGTAGGGTAAGCCCTTGCTGGTAGGCAGGGTGAAGATATCACCGCCAATCTCGTTATCCAGATCCATCCCGAGGCGGTTCTGCTGGTTCATCGCATCCGCCATCGCCACGGCCAGCTGCCCCAGTTCGCGCTTGGTCGGCTCAAGGTCGGTACGCGCCTTGAACAGCCCCCCCATGGCACCACCAAACGTATCGTGATCGATGGTTGCCTTGTTCGCCCCCAGGGTCAGCTGCAGCTCCTGATCCCAGGAGTCAGGATCTCCTGCAATCACCTTGAACTGGGCAACGCCCCCATCGAGGATCAGCGAATGGCCGGTGCTCATATTGACCAGCATGCTGCCGTTGGGTTGGGCTACGGTGCGAATATCCATCTTCTCCGACAGCTGGCGGATCGCCTCATCCCGCTGATCAAACAGCATCAGGTTCTCTTCGGGTGACCCCTGGGTGCGGATGATGGCCTGATTAAGATCATTGATGCTGGTGAGCAGGCTGTTGACCTGCTTGGTTTCATCTTCAATGCGGGTGTTGAGGGTATCGCTCTGCTTGTCGAGCTGCGCCGAGAGGGTATGAAAACGGTTGACCATGCCACTCAACTCCGTCATCACCACCTTGCGCCCACCAATCTCGGCAGGCGATTCATTGGCAGAGTGAAATGACTTGAAGTAGGAGGTGATGGCCGCCCCCACGCTGTTGCTGGTATCCCCAAGCAAGCTGTCAACGCCAGCCAGCTGTTCATAATGGGTCAGGGAGGCATGATAGGCGGAGGTATCACGGCGCACCTCCCCCTGCATATAGTCGTTGATTACCCGCTCGGTCTTGATGTCACCGGTCCCCAGACCGATGGTATTGGTATACACCAGCGTACGCTCACGCACATAGCCCTGGCTATTGACGTTAACTATGTTGTTACTGGTGGTCTGCAGCAGGCGTTGCTGTGCCAGCACGCCCGATGAACCAATCCCAAGCAGGTCGCTTGCCATACGTTACAGCTCCATCTCGTTGTATTGGGCAATGGCGTCACTGCGCAATACCTGTTTCAATTTTCTGGCGTAGTGCGGGTCGGTGGCATAACCCGCCTGTTGCAGCGCCTCAAAGTAGCGATCAGGACTATCCACCTTCGCCAGGGCTCCCTTGTAGCGAGAACCGGAAGTGAGGAAGTCCACGTAGTCGTTGAAGCTCTCTTCAAACGACTCATAGGAGCGAAATGCCGCTTTCTGGCGGGAGGCGACGCCTTGCTCATACTCGAGCGTGCTGACCACAGCCTTTGGCCCTTCCCAGCGCGGATCGGCCTTGATGCCAAACAGGTTATGGGTCACCTGCCCCTCGCCATCCTTGATCACCCGCTTGCCCCAACCGCTCTCCAGTGCCGCCTGGGCGACCAGTACCGCCGGGCTTAACCCCAGTTTGTCGGCCGCTTTCTTGGCCAGCGGCATCAGGCGATTGACAAACTCTTCCGGCGTATCGAACTCCTTGCCCCCACTACCGGTGGCACTGCCCTCTTCGCTGGCCATGCGCCCCATGGGCGGAATGCTGCGGTGCGGTCGACGGGGCATAGTGAGTGTGTGACTCTCCTTTGCCCCCTCGACCATCTCTTTTTCAGCAAAATCTTTGCCAACTTTTGATACCGCGATCAAATCATCGGCAGCCGCCGTGGGTGGCTGATAGGGTTTGTAGGTCCTTTCGGTGCGCTGCGGCATCTTGAGCACCCGTCCATCCTGATGGGTAAAGGTCTCGGGAGAGAGCTGCTTGGCCACCATATCAGCCAATCCCAGCCCGCCCTTGCTGGACATGTCGGCAACCCGCTGCTCATCCAGCATCCCTTCATAGAACTGGGTATAGCTGCTGTTCATCGGGTTGTCCTGAGTCAACACCCCGTTGGCCTGACGCATGCTCTGAAACAGCATCTGGGTAAAGATTGACTCGAACTGGCGTGACGCACTCTTGAGCGCTTCGGCCTGCCCCTCTTTGCTTTGGCTCATCTGGCGCAGACGATCCAGGTTCTTGATGTCCTGTACCATCCCGAGATTCATGCCGCTGTTGCTGTCAAACTCCGCCATTTTGCTTACCTCATTGCCACCCGTGGCAACCACTTGCCGCTTGTTACAATATGACCAGTTGCCCCTCGATGGCGCCTGCCTGCTGCAGCGCCTCAAGGATGGCCATCAAATCACCGGGGGCGACCCCGACCTGATTGACCGCCCGGACCAGATCGTCCAGGGTCGCACCGGTATCAAACTTGAACATCCGCCCCGGCTCCTGCTGGACATTGATGGTCGAGTTGTTGGTCACCGTCGTCTCTCCTCCCGCCAGCGGGTTGGGCTGGGAGACCTGCTGGTTTTCGGCGATGGTCACCGTCAACCCGCCATGGCTGATGGCCGCCGGTTTGAGCTTGACTTGACTGCCGATCACTATGGTGCCGGTGCGGGAGTTGACGATGATCTTGGCCGCCTCGTTGGCCGGATCCACCTCCAGATTCTCGATGGTGGCGAGATAGGAAACGCGCTGACCCGGATCCCGCGGGGCATAGACCTTGACCGAGGTAGCATCGAGCGCCTGAGCGGTATTGGGCCCCACCAGATCGTTGACCACATCGGCCAGACGGCGCGCAGTAGTAAAGTCGGGTCGGTTAAGGTTGAAGGTGATGGTGTCCCCCTGACTGAAGGAGTTGGGCACCTCCCGCTCCACGGTCGCACCGTTGGCAATCCGACCGACGGTCGGGGTATTGATCACTACCTTGGAACCATCAGCCCCCTCGGCCCCCAAACCACCAACCACCAGACTGCCTTGGGCAACCGCATAAACCCGGCCATCGAGCCCTTTCAGGAAGCTTTGCAACAGGGTGCCGCCCCGCAGGCTCTTGGCCTCGCCAATGGCAGATACCGTCACGTCGATGGTCTGGCCCGGCTTGGAGAAGGGGGGCAGGTCGGCATGGATCGCCACCGGAGCCACATCCTTGATCTTGGGCTTGATGTTGTCCGGCACCTTGATGCCAAAGTTGTTGAGCATGGTACGGAAGGTCTGCTCGGTGAAGGCGTTGTTCTTCTCGCCAGTGCCGGGCAACCCCACCACCAGACCGTAACCAATCAGCTGGTTGTTACGCACCCCTTCAACCGAGCTGATGTCCTTGATCCGGGCCGCATTGGCCACACCCAAGGGCAGCAGACAGCAAAGCAGAGTGACAAGACGGAGTGACTTCATAACATCTCCTAGAGCGGCCACCAGGGACCATTGAAAAAGCTGGTAAGCCACCCTTGCTCCTGGCTATTGGCCAGATCGCCGGTACCACCGTAGTAAATGCGGGCATTAGCCACTTTCTGGGACGAAACGCTGTTGTCAGACGTCACATCCTCCGGGCGAATAAGGCCGGTGATCCGGATATATTCATTGCCATTATTAAGCATGATCCACTTCTCGCCGCGCACCACCAGATTGCCGTTGGGCAGTACCTTGGCCACGCTGACCGAAATATTGCCCTGCAGGCTGTTGCTCTGATCCGCCTTGGCCTGGCCCTTGAACGCGCTGTCTTGAGCAATGGAGGCTGAGAGATCATAGGGGCTGGCGGTCACGGGCACGCCACCCAACTTGACCGGGTCCAGATTGAACTTGTTATTCTTGCCACTCTGGGTATTGGCCTTTTTCGAGGCGGAGGTCGACTCCGCCAACTCGATGGTAATGATGTCGCCTACCTTGTGTGCCTTGATATCCGAATAGATGCCATTGACCTGATCCGGCTGGAAAATCGCCCCTGTCGGTCGCACCGACACCGGCTCCGACTCCCCGTAGACGGGGGAAAACTCGGGATCATCAGGCTTGGGCGTATTAGGAGTGCTGCTACACCCTCCCAGCACCAACAATCCCAGCATCCATACGGCTTTCATCATGCACCTCCTAATTAAGTACGCTGGATCAGGAAGGACATCATGCCGTCCACGGCGGAGAGCACCTTGGAGTTCATCTCGTAGACCCGCTGAGCCTGAATGAGGTTTACCAACTCTTCGGTCACGTTGACGTTGGAGGTCTCCAGCATCCCCTGCTTGATCACCCCCAAGCCATCGGCACCGGCAGTCCCCTGAGCGGCAGCACCGCTGGACTGGGTCTCGACAAACATGTTCTCCCCCATCGGCTGCAAGCCGCTGGCGTTGACGAAGTCGGAGATGTTGATCTGACCGACAACCTGAGACACGCCATCGCCCTTGAGCTGCACCGAGACCTGGCCATCTTCACCCACCGTAACGCTCTGGGCGTTTTCCGGGATCTGGATTTCCGGTTGCAGCGGGTAGCCATTACCCGGGGTCACTATGGTCCCTTCATCGTTGAGGGTGAACTGACCGTTGCGGGTATAGGCTGCACTGCCATCCGGCAGCTGAATTTCAAAGTAGCCACGACCACTGATCATCAAATCGAGCGAGTTGTCAGTGGTTTGTACGTTGCCCTGGCTGTGGTTTTTCTGGGTCGCCACCACCTTGGCACCCGCCCCCAACATCAGGCCGGAGGGGAGCTCGGTATCGGCAGAGGAGCGGCCACCGGGCTGATTGATGTTTTGATAAAGCAGATCTTCAAAGATGGCCCGTGACTTTTTGAAGCCCACGGTGCTGGCGTTCGCCAGGTTGTTCGAGGTGACCGAAATATTGGTCTGCTGTGCATCCAACCCGGTCTTGCTGATCCAGAGTGCAGGATTCATAGTGTAACTCCTTGATTAGCTGATTCGCAGCAGTTGGGTTTGAGCTTCATCATTCTCTTCGGCCGTCTTCATAATTTTGACCTGAGTTTCGAACTGGCGTTGCAGCCGGATCAGGTTGGTCATCTCATCCACCACATTGACGTTGCTCCCCTCAAGGGAGCCGGCAATCAGGCCAACGTTGGCAGAGGCGGGTTCATTCTGGCCATCTTTGCGGCGAAACAGACCATCTTGCCCCTTCTCCACCGCATCGGCGGCCGGGTTGACCAGCTTGATCCGCTGAAAATCTTCCGGCAAGTTGGCGGCAGCCCCCTCAGGACGGCCGCTGATGGTGCCATCCCGATTGATCTCGAGTTTCTCCATCGGCATCGGCAACACGATTGGCTGACCGCCGTCATCCACCACATTCAGACCGGTCGAGGTCTGCAAGTTGCCGGTCGCATTGACCTGCAAATTCCCCATGCGGGTATAGGCTTCACCGCCCTTGGGATCCTGCACGGCAATCCAGCCAGGACCATCTACCGCCACGTCCAGATCCCGTCCGGTGGTCATCAGCATGCCATGCTGCAGGTTCTGACCTGGGCGCTCAGCCATGGCAAAGACCCGGCTTGGCAAGCCCTCTCCGAACGCCTGCATGCTTCTGGCCTGCTCAAAATCGGACTTGAAGCCGGTGGTATTGGCATTGGCGAGGTTGTTGCCCCGAACAGCCAGGCTGTTCATGGTCTCTTTGGCCCCGGACATGGCGATATAAAGCAGGTGATCCATGGAATTCTCCGTCAAACAGATGACTCTGACAGGAGAAATGCAATTAGAGTGCCAACAGCAGAAATATGGGGGGATAAGGAGGATGGGAATGCGACAGAAACAGAGAAGGGGGCCAAGCCCCCTCTCATTATCATGTATTGCGCGATTAACGGATCTGCAGGATGGTCTGCTGCAGCGAACTGTTGACCTCCAGAGAACGGGAGTTGGCCTGGAAGTTACGCTGGGCCGTGATCAGGTCCACCAGCTCGGATGTCAAATCCACGTTGGACTGCTCCAGCGCTGAAGATTTTATACTACCAAACGTACCTGAGTTAGGAGTACCAGGCAATGCATCCCCTGAGAGCAGGGACTGCCGCCAGGATGTATCACCAACCTGAGTCAATCCTTGCGAGTTCGCAAACTTGGCCAGCGCAACCATAGCCACTTTTAACGTCGTAGCATTACTGTACGTGGCAGAAACAACACCGTCCGGCGTAATTTCAACCTTTGTTAGACGGCCCACTGTCGCACCATCCTGAGTCAATTTGTTGACTTCAAAAGGTGAGTTGTATTGGGTAACAGTCCCAAGACGAATTTCCAACGTCTGAGTCGGATCTGCACCATTGTTGATAATCCCTGCTCCACCGGCGCCATTGCCCAACGCAACAGTCTTGATAGGCGCAACCGGTATTGTTGTATCCAGTTTACCCGAAGGAGTAAATGTCATCTGCAGACCTGTGGGAATACCTGCACCTGGACTCGCCGTACCACCATTAATATTTATAGGCTTGTCTCCTTCATACATGAACATACTCCAAGTTCCCGGGTTCAAAGGCTGCCCCGCATTGGCCGGATCTTCATGGCGGACAAAATACTTGGTGATTGTATGGGGAGCACCAAGGGAATCATAAATAGTTACAGATGTTGAATGAGCATATGTTGACGAGTTAGTGCGATCAAAATTAGCGGGTAAAGTAGGCTTTGTTTTACTATCGATACTCAAGTTAAAACTTGCCTCCACCAATGAAGTCATTTTAGGCTCACCAGCCCTATCAGGTATTTGAATCGGCTTAGTCGCATTAATACTGACGGCCTTGGGCGTACCATCAGGATTAATTTCATAGCCTTGCAGGTAATGGCCCTGATTGTTGACCATATAGCTATTTTCATTGAGCTTGAAGGCGCCGGCACGGGTATAGGTGCGATCCAAGTTGGTCAGGCCATCGGAGGTCACAAAGAATCCATTCCCCTGAATCGCCAGGTCCAGCGCGTTATTGGTAAATTGCAGCGCCCCCTGGTGGAACTGCTGGGCAACCGCACCGGTCGCCACACCGTTACCGACCTGAGTCTTGGCATTGACAAAAATGGAGTTGGCGTAGACATCCGCAAACTCGGCACGGGACTCTTTAAAGCCCATGGTGTTAACGTTGGCAATGTTGTTGGCGGTGACGTTCAAGTCTTTTTGTGCCGCGTTGACACCGCTCAAGGCATTGTTAAATGACATATCCAGCTCCTTAGATCGATGCTGTCGACGTGGTTTTTGACGGTGTAACCGTCGGATTTGAATTGGTTCCCGAAATTTGCAGAATATTGTTCAGATATTCGCTCCCAAGCCCTCTCAAGTTGAGGCGTGTCGGGTTGGTGGCATTGCCCAAGGCAACGCTATCCACTTTGGCATAAGCGTATGCAGCAATATTTTCCGACTTGCCATCAAGAGTACCGCTGGCTTTGACGACATACTTGCCTGCAGAAACTCGGTTACCAGCCTTGTCTGTACCATCCCAAGCAACTTCTACGTTACCTTTTTGCTCTCCTTCCAGAGGAAACTCTTTGATAACTTGTCCTTTTTCGTCTTCGATAGTGATTTTGATATTCGCATATTTATTAGTAGTACCAACCGCTACGACTGCTGATAGTGGCCCCTCTTTGTCTAAATAGCTTATATTGCTTGGCAGTAGCACATTTTGACCTACCAAAGAGGATGCTTGCAGGGCTTGACTGGAAATCATCTGGTCATTGAGTTTCCCCATCTGGGTAGACAGACTACTGATCCCCTCCGACGTAGACATGGAGGCCATCTGTGAGAGCATCTGGGCATTGTCGACCGGCTTGAAGGGGTCCTGATACGACAGTTGCATGGTCAGCAGCTTCATAAATGAAGCCTGATCCAGCTCTTTCTTCGGCGCCGTTGTGCTGCCTGTCGTCTGGGTCGTGGTACGGCTGATGCCGTTCACATTATTTGTTGTATCGACCATGCTGCATCCCTCCTATCAGGATTTGCCAAGCTGGAGCGTCTGCTGCAGCATCTTCTTGGCCGAATCTGCAACCTGTACGTTGGTCTGGTAGCTGCGCGAGGCGTTGATCATGTCGGCCATCTCTTCAACCATGTTGACGTTTGGCTTGAAGATAAAACCGTCTTTATCCGCCATCGGGTGGTTGGGGTTGTACTCCTTGAGCAGTGGCGCCTTGCTCTCGACAATCCCCTTCACCTCAACTCCGACCGAGCCCTGCTTGTCAGACATCGCCTGATCGAGCTGGGCGGCAAAGACTGGCCGCCTGGCGTGGTAAGTATTTTCCACACTGGAGCTGACGCTGTCCGCGTTGGCCATGTTGCTGGCAACCGTGTTGAGGCGCACTGACTGTGCGCTCATAGCCGAGCCTGCTATGTCAAAGACCTTGAACAAACTCATCACTGCTCTCCTTTCAGGGCCTTGAGCAGGCCACTGATCTTGCTATTCATAAATTCAAGGGAGGTTTGATACTCGAGGCTATTGCGCAGAAATTCGCTGCGCTCCTGCTGCACATCGACTGTATTGCCGTCACCGGTATCCGGTTGCAGCGGGTTGCGATATTGCACGGTACCTGAGGCGTCCATATTCAAGGCAAAGTGCTTTTCGCTGGTCGTTGCCAAACCAAACCCCTGATGCGACTGGGCCTCCTGCAATGCCTGAGCAAAATTGATGTCCCTAGCTTTGAAGCCCGGGGTATCTGCGTTGGCAATATTGCTGGAAAGCACCTCAGCACGCTTGGCGCGAACGCTTATGGTGTGTTGATGCACACCGAATGCCTTGTCAAATGAAAGAGCCATAGCACACCTCCTGCTTGGTTTATTTTGTTTGCAAGAGGTGTGCCATAAGCAAATCTCTCAGATCGATGGTTTGGGTATGAGCACATTGCAAACCGAAAACGGCAGGAGCATCTCGTGCCTTGAGTCAGACGGCATCATTTGGCCACCTTAAGGCTTCAACCACTTTTGCAGTGGCGAGATATGGTAGGTAAATAGAAAGACTGAGCTGTAGATAAAGAAAGAGGGAAGCTCATAGCTTCCCTCTTTGCATGAACTGGCAATATTCGGCAGACCCCGAATATCAAGGCCATCAAGCCTATTTGACCTTGTAGACAATCCCCGGATTACAGCGGATCATCTCGAACCGATCGGTCAACCCGGCCAGTGACTCCGACGCTCCCAACATCAGATATCCACCGGGGTTGAGACTGGCAGCAAACTGGTTGAGGATCTTCGACTTCACTTCCGGCGCAAAATAGATGAGCACGTTACGGCAAAAAATAATGTCGAACTTGCCGAGCAGACTATAACTCTCCAACAAGTTGAGTGGCCGGAAGGTGGTCAATTTTCTGACTCGCTCGGCAACCCGCATCTTGTTGTCACCGTAGGGCTCAAAAAACATCTTCTTGCGCTCCGGTGACAAACCGCGCGCCAGAGCAAGGCTATCGTAAACGCCTTCCTTACACTGATTGAGCATGGTCGTCGAAATATCCGTCCCGACAATCTGCACGCCACCAGGCAAGGTCCCCGGCTTTTTCATCTGCTGCTCCAGTGCCGTCATGGCAATGGAATAGGGTTCCTGACCTGACGAAGATGCGGCAGACCAGATCTTGATGGGTCGGCCACTTTTCCCCAACTCGGGGAAAATCTTGTCAGTAAGAAGCTGAAACGGATAGGTATCACGAAACCAGAGGGTCTCGTTGGTCGTCATGGCATCCACCACGGCCATTTTCAGGTCACGCTCTCGCACACTCATTGCACGGGTAACCAGATCAGACAGACTCTCGATGCCAAACTGAGCCATCAAAGGTGAAAGACGGCTCTTCACCAGATACTGTTTGTTATCCCCCAGCACAATTCCGCTCTGTACCGCCAGAAAGTTGCTGAACTGTTTGTATAAGTCGTCCGAAAGTGTCTTCATGCAGCTGTTCTTCTTTATTAAAGTGCGTTTTGTACGGCCTTGGCCAATTCATCAGGCTGGAACTTGGCGATAAAATTGTTCGCACCAACTTTCTGCACCATTGCCTGGTTGAATACTCCACTGAGCGAGGTATGCAGAATAACATGCAAATCCTTGAGATTGGGATTATTCCGGATCTCGGCAGTGAAGGTATAGCCATCCATTTCCGGCATTTCGATATCCGAAATAACCAGCGCAACCTGATCCTTGATAGGACCATTTTTGGTCATTTCCAGCAGCATGTTCAATGCTTCGCGGCCATCTTTTGCCAACACACACTCGACACCGATGGCCTCAAGCGCACGTTGCACCTGTTTGCGTGCCACTGAGGAGTCATCCGCAACAAGAACAGGACGCCCCAGAGTCGGGTGGTCGACACTGGCCTGAACCAACTCCTCACTCACATCCGTTGCAACCGGCGAAATTTCGTTCAATATCCGTTCAACATCAAGGATTTCGACCAACTCGCCATCGACTTCAGTCACGGCTGTCATGTAGTTGATGCGACCCGCACCTTTGGGCGGAGGCAGGATGGATTCCCAATTCATATTGATGATGCGCTCGACCGAATGCACCAAAAAGCCCTGAATAGAGCGGTTGTACTCGGAGATGATAATGAAGCATTTGCTCAGATCATCAATCGGGCGTTTACCAACCGCCATGCTGAGGTCGATGACCGAGATAGTCTGGCCACGAATATGAGCCACCCCACGAATGCAGGAGTTCAATTTTGGCATCACGGTCAAGGGGGGACACTGCAACACTTCACGCACTTTGAATACGTTGATGCCAAATCTTTGACGTCCATTGAGACGAAACAACAACAACTCCAGCCGGTTTTGCCCCACTAGCTGGGTACGTTGGTTGACCGAGTCCAGGATACTGGCCATAAACACTCCCTAAAAACGCTTGGCATTAATCATGCATGCGTGATGGATTGCGTCAGACTATCGATGTGACAACGAAAAGATTCTGAAGCAATCATAGTTAAATATGGTGATATGCGTGAACAACTTATCGACCAACGAGCGAAAATGATTAACCGACTTTTACTCATCAGCCTCTTTTTTGGCAGCATATCTTCCAGCTACGCCTCGGACGTCACTACTTATCTTCAAGAAAAGGCACAAGAGTTCGTTTACAGCCAGCTGGATATTCCGTTGGATGCCAGAGCCGAGGTCACCTCTGCCACGCTGGATAAACGGCTCCCACTGACCCGCTGCGAAGATCTGCTCACTATCAGCTTACCAGCAAAAATGGAAATTCGCCGTAATACAACAGTTTACCTTAAATGTGAGGAAGAGAGGCCCTGGGACGTCTATCTCCCGGTACGGGTCAGCATTCAAAAGCCCTATGTCACTGTGACCAACCCCATCGCCAAGGGGGACCTGCTAAGTGAAAGCCAACTGGTGTTGGCCTATCAAGATCAGACCCTCATCCGCGGCGACTACCTGACTGACACAGCCCCTCTTGTCGGAGTACGCAGCAAGCGGGAGCTAAAACCGGGGCAACCCATCCGCTTAAGCCAGGTTTGTGTAGTGTGCAAAGGGGATCAGGTCACCCTGACGGCAGAAAACAGCAACTTCCAGATCAAAACCATGGCCCGAGCCTTGCAAGATGGCAGCTTCGGAGAGATCATCAAACTCGTCAATATTCGCTCCGGCAAAACCGTTGAGGGTAAAGTCAGTGCGGTAGGTGCCGTATCGGTCACTTTTTAAATCCGGATCCTTGACAACTTTTTTCTAAAGTTTTGATCTGCCGCACCGATAAACAGGTAAGCAAACCTTAAAGCAGACGAAGGTAACTAAAATGGCCATCAACAATATCAACAACTTGGCGAATAATCGGTTGCAAAATACCGCTAATAGCCAGGGGACAGGCAGCAAGTCAGTCACCTCATCGCCCGAAAACAAAGCGGCTACTGTCAAGCTGGACTCCGTCTCCTTGACCAGTGAGGCGCAACAATTGCAAAAGATGCAACAAAACCTCAATACCGCCTCGACCGGCAATGAGAGCAAGGTCGAACGGCTGAAAAAAGCCGTCGCTAGTGGCGAATATCAGGTTAACAGCGACGCTGTGGCCAAGAAGATGTTCAGTTTCGAGGCCAATCTGGACAAAGTTCTGGGATGATGGATTTACCTTCGTTACTGCACACCCAAGATGATTACCTCAGCCAGATGCAAGGCATTCTGGAAGAGGAGTTCAGCTTGCTCGAACAGCATCAGGCACTGGCCCTGCCCGCACTGACCGAGCGCAAACAGCAGTTGCTTGCTGCGATAGAAACGCTGGACAAGACCCTCGCAGAGATGCCGGAACTGGCACTGCAGCTGGCAGCCTATCCCGACGAGATGGTGCAGCTTCGTGCAAAACTGGATGCCTGCCAGGCACAAAATGATATCAACGGTCGCTTGCTTGAATTGAGCATCGTCTCAAACCGTCGTCTGGCAACCTTTCTGAGTCAGCTGCGCGATCGCAACAGCCTGACCTATGACGCCAAGGGTAACACTCGCTCTGGCACCCGCTCCTACGGTATCAAGGCCTGACATCTCTTATCAGGCCTTGCATTTTTGCACTCCGTTTTAAAGCACCAGTCGCAACAACTCTCGCCCGTCCTCACACGCATTGACGCGCAGTACCCCGTCCTCATAGCTCCCGTAACTGGCAGGCAACTCGCCGCGCGGGAAACAGATCGACCCCGGGTTCATCAATACCCGCTCCCCCTGCCACTCCAGCACCGGCACATGGGTGTGGCCGCTCAGGAACAGACTACCCGCCGGAAGCTGAACCTCGTCCGGGCGATAAAGATGGCCATGGCTGACAAACCAGCGCCGCTCATCAATCAGCAACTGGTTGTAGGGGGCTGTGATGGGAAAGCGCAACAGCATCTGATCCACTTCGGAATCACAATTGCCCCGCACCGCGATGATCTGCGGTGCCAGCTCGTTGAGCCGATCAGCCACGGCGGCCGGATTATATCCCTCCGGCAGAGGATTGCGCGGGCCATGGTTGAGCAGATCGCCGAGCAGCAGGTAGTGATCCGGCTGCCAGGGCTCAAGTTGGGTCAGCACCCGCTCCAGCGCAATGATGCTGCCGTGGATGTCGGAAATGATGGCAAGTTTCATGAAATGCTCCTCACTGCGGGCTGAAGTAGAGATCCTTGGTGGCAATCGTCCCTTTCAAATTCTGGCTGGGCAGTCCTCGCAGCGCGGGATCGACCAGTCTCATCTGATTGTAATGATACACGGGGAGGATCGGCGCCTCCTCAAGCAGCAACTGTTCGGCATGCCGGTAGAGCTCAACCCGGCTCGCGCTGTCCAGCGTATTGGCTGCCTGCTCCAGCAGCAGATCAAAGTCGGGATTGCAGTAGCCGCTCTCGTTGCGCAGGTCCTGACAACGGAAGCTGCCCAGCATGGCAGACGGCTCCACGTAATCGCCAAACAGGAAGCTTCTGGCCACCTGGAAATCACCGCTATCCTTGGCCACCTGATAGGCGCCCCACTCCAGACTGTTGAGGGTGACCTGCACCCCCAACTTCTGCCACATGGCAGCAATGGCCATCGCCATCTGCTTGTGGGTTTCTGCGCTGTTGTAGGTAATGCTCAGCTTGAGTGGATTGGCACTGTTATACCCGGCCGCTGACAACAACGCTGCCGCTTTGGCCTGGCGGGTCGGCATATCTTCAAACGCCACAGGCAATATCACCCGGGGGTAACCCGGCATCTCCGGCAACAGCGACCATGCCGCCTGTTCATCCTGCCCGCTCACCGATTCAATGAGCAACTGTCGATCAACCGCCATGGAGAGCGCCTGACGCACCCGCACATCCTGCAGTTCGGGGCGCTTCAGATTGAACGCATAGAGATAGGTGCCAAACAGCGGCAAGCCCCAGAGCCGCTCCGGAGATTCGCGCTTCATCTTCTGGTAATAGCCGAGGGAGACCTTGTTGGTGAGCTGGATTTCACCAGCCTCATAGCGCAGCCGTTCGGCATGTTGCGAGGTGATAGGCAGATAGGTGACCCGTCCGATACGGCTGTGAAGGTCATCCCAGTAGTGGATATTGCGCTCGGCTTCGATCAGCTCGTTCGGCGTCCAGCTTGTCAGCCGGTACGCCCCATTGCTCACCAGCTTGCCAGGCTCGGTCCACTGTTTGCCAAACTTGGCTATCGCCTTCTGATTGATTGGCACAAAGGGGCGCTGACTGATGAGCTGCAGGAAATAGGGAGCCGGCCGCTCCAGAGTGATTTTCAGGATCTGATCGCTTTGCGCTTCAATGCCCAGATTGCCGAGCTCCAGCGCACCGGCATAGATGGATTGCGCATTGTTGATCCCCGTCGCCAGCAGCAATCCAGCAGAAGGGGAGTTGATGGCCGGATCGAGCAGACGGCGCCATGCATAGACAAAATCAGCGGCCACCAGCGGCTCGCCATTGGACCATTTCAGTTGAGGGCGCAGGAAGAATCGCCACTCCAGCCCATCGTCACTCACCTCCCAGCGCTGGGCCTGAGCAGGAACGATATGCCCCTGACCATCTTCGCTGACCAGCCCTTCAAACAGATCGACCAGCACGGCCTCCCCCGGAAAACCGGAGCGCACCAGAGCAGGATCCAGCGACTCCGGCTCGGCACCGTTGCCCTTGACCAGGGTTTGCCGATCGGCAAGCAGAGGCTGCTGCTCAACGGTGGTGGCATGGGCCAGGGGCCCTGCCAGCACGGCAAGCAATAGCGGGGAGAGCCAGCGTTGCGCCAGCTTGGGGAAGAAACCATACCTCATGACAAAACCTCGAATAACACCACTGCAGGAGGGGAAGGCCGACGGCGCGCCTGATGAATGCCTGATGCCGCTCTTGTTATCCCCGAAAACGCCCCGTATTGTATCGGGCTTGCCCGGGAGATGGAGTCTTTCGGGTTAATTTTTTCAGGAGTTTTTATGGGTTATGAGTGGCTGGCCCTCGCGTCGGCCAGTTTATGGGCAGTTGCAGCGCTAATTTCGGTCAAACCGGCCCGTCATCTCGGCGCATTTGCCTACAGCCGCTGGCGCATGTTTCTGGTCAGCCTGATGCTCGGCACCATGAGTCTGCTCACCGGTGGCTGGCAATCCCTCACCGCAAGCGCCCTGCCCCTGCTCGCCATCTCGGGGCTGGTCGGCATCTTCGTGGGCGATACCGCGCTGTTTGCCTGCATGAACCGGCTGGGGCCAAGGCGCAGTGCCCTGCTCTTCTCCTGCCATGCGCTGTTTTCCGCCCTGCTTGGGCTCTGGCTCTTTAATGAACAGCTGACCGGCTGGCGACTGCTGGGGGCCGTGCTGGTCTTTGCCGGCGTGATGCTGGCGATCCTGTTTGGCAGACGCAGTAACAGCAACGAGTGGGAGCAGATCCGTGGCAATCTGGCGCTGGGAATTGGCCTTGGCCTGACAGCGGCACTGTGTCAAAGCGTGGGAGCCATCATCGCCAAGCCAGTGATGATGAGTGGTGAGGTGGATGCAGTGAGTGCATCGGGTATCCGGATGGGCAGTGCCCTGCTGGCCCACTGCGTCCTGCGGCTGGGGCGCTTGCCGCTGGCCATGCCGCTCAAACCGGTCAATCGCCAGATCCTCGCCATGATTGCCACCAACGGTTTTCTGGCGATGGGGCTGGGGATGACGCTGATCCTGATGGCGCTGCGGCAGGGCGAGGTGGGCATGGTGGCCATTCTCTCCTCCACCACGCCGGTACTGCTGCTGCCTCTGTTGTGGTGGCACTCGGGGGAGCGGCCATCCATTGCCGCTTGGGCGGGTGCACTGATTGCCACCCTGGGCACCGCGCTGGTGCTGGGTTTCAGCACTCACTGACACCCGTCCCCCCTGATCAGAACAGGGCAATCTCCTCTGCGGTCAGCTCACGATATTCACCGGGTGCCAACTCTTCATCCAGCGTCAGGCCACCCACCCGCTCGCGATGCAAGCCAACGACCTTGTTGCCGATGGAGGCAAACATCCGCTTGACCTGATGGTACTTGCCTTCGTGAATGGTCAGGCGGGCCTCGCACTCGCCGAGAATTTCCAGCTGGGCAGGACGGGTTTTATCGGTCTCGTTACGCAGGTAGACCCCTTCGGCGAACAGCTCGATTGCATCCGGGCTTACCGGATCGGCCAGCCAGACGTGATAGGTCTTGGCACACTCGTGGCGCGGCGAGGTGATGCGGTGGGACCATTGACCGTCGTCGGTCACCAGCACCAGACCCGTGGTATCGAGGTCGAGGCGCCCCACTACATGCAGCTTGCCCATCGCCGGTTCATCCATCAGGAAGAAGACAGTCGGGTGATCCGGATCCTCGTTGGAGCAGACATACCCTTCCGGCTTGTGCAGCATGAAATAGCGGTTGCGCTGCTCCAGCGTCAGCAGCACGCCGTCAAACTCGATCTGGCTCTGCTCATTGATATGAAAGGCGGGCTGCTTGACCACAATGCCATCCACCATGACCTCGCCCTGACGGATCAGTTTGCCTGCCAGCGAGCGGGTCAAATCGGAACAATCGCACAGAAATTTATCAAGCCGCATTCACAACCTCGGAGTCCAACAAGTAAAGGGGCGTCATTATATCGGGCGGGG
>NZ_CAWNZT010000264.1:42381-65845 GCF_963878965.1 Aeromonas sp. HMWF015
GTTACACTTCTCCGGTGTGACCCATCCGAACGATACTCATAATAATAAGAGTCAGGAAGCCCTCATGAAGTCTCAAGCATCCTATCCCGTCATTCCCGTCAACCAGCTGAAACCCGGCATGTATGTCATTGCTATCGCCAGCCAGACAGGTGGGATGGAGATCGCCCAGATGGGCTTGGTGACCAGCGTGGCGCAAATTGCCAATCTGGTGCGTCAGGGGGTGCTCACGGTACGCATCGATCTGGCTCGCAGCAAACTGGGCAGTGCCGAAAGTGACGCCGTTACCTCCCCCGACCTCAATGCCAACAGCGCCCAGGTGGGACGCCGGGCCAGTGCCAACGGTGAAGGACGGGAGCTTAAAATCCGACGACTCTATCAGGAAGCGCGCGAGCTGCAAGGCAAGTTCATTCGCCACCTCAAAGCGGGTGAGCCCATCGACATCACCCCGCTGGCCGAAGTCGCCGAAGAGATGGTGGACACCATGTTCACCCACGGCGATGCCATGCTCTGTCTGGCCCGTATTCGCGCCAAGGATGCCTACCTGATGGAGCACTCCATGAACGTGGCCATTCTGCTGGCCAACTTCGGCCGCTATCTGGGACTGGAACGCAGCGTGCTCAAGGAGCTGACTCTGGGTGGCCTGCTGCACGACGTGGGCAAGATCATGACCCCGGACGAGGTGCTCCACAAACCGGGCAAGCTGACCGATGAGGAGTTCGCCATCATGCGTCAGCATGTGGTGCACAGTTACGAGATCCTCAGCAATACCCCTGGCATTACCCCCACCATGCTGGAGGTGGCCGCCAACCACCACGAGCGGCTCGATGGCTCCGGCTACCCGCAGCGACTCAAGGGGGAGCAGCTCTCTCTATATACCCGGATGAGCGGCATCGTCGATGTCTATGATGCCATCACCGCGGATCGGGTCTACAAAGCGGGTATGCAGCCGACCCAGGCCTTCCGCATTCTGCTCAAGGGGATCAATCAGCACTTCGATGCCGAACTGGTCACCAAGTTCATCAAGTGCATGGGGGTCTATCCGGTGGGAACCCTAGTACAGCTCTCAAACCAGCGCCTGGCTATCGTGATGCAGCGCAACGAGCAGCAGCCGCTCAAGCCGGTGGTCAAGGTGATCTATCACGCCACCCAGCGTCACTACCTCGAGGTACAGTGGCTGGATCTGGCCAAGTCAGGGGTGCAGGAGAGCATCGAAAACACGGTCGACCCCAAAGAGTTTGGCATCAACCTCGCCAACTTCTTCTAAATCTCTCACCTCGGATATTCATGATTGGCGCTGGCTGTCGAGCCAGTGCCGGATCAAAAACTCCTCATCCAGCGGCGAGAGATCAAAACGCAGACTGGCCTCTTCAATGGCAGAGATATCATGCTGGTGATGCTCGCTGAGCCAACGCACCGCACGACGCAAATCTTCACCATGGGGGAGTAGCAGATGGTCGCTCATGGGATACCTCCGGTAGACTGCAGGGCGGCCCGCGAATGTAGCCACCTCTTTCCAGTCTAGTCGGTCAATCCCCATCACCCGCGCTTCTTCACCCTCCCCCTCAATCACGGCAATCAGCTTGTCACCGGGATCAGCGACCGAAAGCGCGCTGCCAATCCTGATCAAACTTCGCCAATGCCGCATCCACCGCCGGCACGTTCAGCAACTGCTCCGCCACATCGAGCGGCAAGGTGATCGATTGGCAACCGGCCAGCAGACAGTCGAGCGCTTGACGGGGAGTGCGGAATGACGCTGCCAGCACCTTGCTGTTCGGTGCGTGCAGCGCAAGCAGCTGTTGCAACTCCTGCACGGTGGCAATGCCATCGCCCCCCTGGGCATCCAGCCGGTTAACGTAGGGCGCGACATATTCCGCCCCCGCCACCGCCGCCAGCCAACCCTGCTGCGGGGTATAGACAGCGGTGCCCAAAGTCGGCACACCGTTGGCGGTCAGGCTCTTGATGGCAGCCAGCCCCTCTGCGCATACCGGGATCTTGATCACCAGATCCGGGTCCAGCTCACGCAGGGCAAATGCCTCGCGCACCATCTCGGTTTCGGTTTTGGCCATCACCTGGGCAAACAGGCGCGCCTTGGGCCCCAGCACATCGCGCAGGGCGGGCAGCAGCTCACAGAGCGGCAATCCCCCAGCGGCGGTAATGGAAGGATTGGTGGTGACACCGGCCAACGGCAGGATCCGTGACCAGCGACGTACTGCCGCCACATCGGCGGTATCGAGATACAGCTCCATCTCTAACTCCTTAACGGGATGTTCAATATGTCGCCATTCTAGCGATAAAACATCTGCAAATAGCTTGATCGAAATCAAATCAACTTTCGAATGAAAGCAAATAGAATGCAAATACAAAAGGAGGCGGTATGATTTTCGACCTGCAACGATATTCAACTCACGATGGCCCCGGCATTCGCACCCTGGTGTTGCTCAAGGGGTGCTCGCTGGCCTGTCGCTGGTGTCACAACCCGGAAAGCCGCTCTCCCAAGCCGGACATACTACTCGACCGGCGCCAGTGCATCGAGGGATGCCAGCTCTGCAGCCAGGCTTGTCCGGCAATCTTGCGTGACAGCGAGGGCATCCAGCTCAGCCGCTCTGCCCTCAAGGCCGATGATATGGAACGGCTGCGCGGCCTCTGCCCTAGCGAAGCGCTGCAGGTGTGCGGCCGCGATGAAACCCTGGACACCCTGATGGACACCATCTTGCGGGATCGCCCCTTCTTCGAGCGCAGCGGCGGTGGAGTCACCCTCTCCGGCGGCGAGCCGTTTATGCAGCCCGAATTTGCTGCCAACCTGCTGGCCCGCTGCAAGGCCGAAGGGCTGCACACCGCGGTCGAGAGCTGCCTCCATGTGCCATGGCACCAGATTGAGCCAAGCCTCCCCTCACTGGATCTGGTGCTGGCGGATCTCAAACACGTGGATAAAGAACGTTTCTTCCACTGGACCCGCGGCAAGGTGGAGCTGCCCATCGCAAACCTCAAGCGCCTTGCCGAGCGCGGCGTGGCCATGCAAATCAGGGTGCCGCTCATCCCCGGTTTCAATGCCGACCGCGCATCGATCACTGCCATCACCGACACCGCAGCCAGCCTCGGCACGGTGCAGGAGATCCATTTTCTCCCCTACCACACCCTGGGGATGGGCAAATATGCCCTGCTGGATCTGCCCTATCAGGCGCCGGAGACACCGCTCGATGACCCCGATTTACTCAGCTTTGCCCACGCATACGCCCAACGTCAGGGGCTGACCCCTGTGACCAGAGGATAAGATCATGACCCAGCTCGACCTCAATACCCTCAGCCCGCGGATCCGCGCCCACAAAGAGAGCCTGATCCACATCGTTCAGCCACCGGTCTGCACCGAGCGGGCCCGCCACTACACCGAGGCCTATCAGGCTCATCTCGCCCGGCCGCTGCCGGTGCGCCGCGCTCTGGCGTTGGCCCATCACCTCAAGGAGCGCACCATCTGGATCAAGCACGACGAGCTGATCGTCGGCAATCAGGCCAGTCAGGTGCGGGCGGCGCCACTGTTTCCTGAGTACACGGTGAGCTGGATTGAGAAGGAGATCGACGAGCTGGCAGACCGCCCCGGCGCCGGTTTTGCAGTCAGCGAAACCGACAAGGAGATCATCCACGCCCTCACCCCCTTCTGGCGCGGTCAGACGGTGCAGGATCGCTGCTTTGGCCTCTTTACCGATGAGCAGAAAGCGCTGCTGGAGAGCGGCATCATCAAGGCCGAGGGCAACATGACCTCGGGGGATGCCCACCTCGCGGTCAACTATGAGGAGCTGCTCACGCTGGGGCTCGATGGCTTCAAGGCCAAGGTGGCCGAGCGCCGCAGTCGACTGGATCTGGCGGATTGGGCCGATCTGCAGCGCGAGCAGTTCCTGCACGCCGTCGCCATCACTCTGGATGCAGTCAGCGCTCACATCTCGCGCTACGCCACCCTTGCCAGCGACATGGCCAAACAAGAGCTGCGCCCAGAGCGCCAAAGCGAGCTGGAGACCATCGCGCTCAACTGCGCCCACATCGCCCACCAGCCCCCCGAGACCTTCTGGCAGGCGCTGCAGCTCTGCTACTTTATCCAGCTCATTCTGCAGATCGAATCCAACGGCCACTCGGTGTCGTTTGGCCGGATGGATCAATACCTCTACCCCTGGTATCGCCGCGAGGTGGAATTGTCGGAATCCCTGCCTCGGACGTGCGCTATCGAGCTGCTGCAAGGGTGCTGGCTCAAGTTGCTGGAGGTGAACAAGATCCGCTCCGGCACCCACTCCAAAGCCTCCGCCGGCAGCCCGCTCTATCAAAACGTCACCATCGGCGGCCAGAACTGGCGGGATGGCACTGCCCATGATGCTGTCAATGGCCTCTCCTACGCGATTCTGGAGTCCTGCGGCCAGCTGCAATCCACCCAGCCCAACCTCTCGGTGCGCTACCATGCCGGGATGAGCGAGGATTTCCTCGACGCCTGCATTCAGGTGATCCGCTGCGGCTTCGGCATGCCCGCCTTCAACAACGACGAAGTGGTGATCCCCGAGTTCATCAAGCTCGGAGTAAGCGTGGAGGATGCCCACCACTACGCCGCCATCGGTTGTATCGAGACCGCCGTGCCCGGCAAGTGGGGCTATCGCTGCACCGGCATGAGCTTTATCAACTTCGCCCGCATCCTGCTGGCCTCCCTTGATGGCGGCTGCGATGCCACCACCGGCAAGGTATTCCTGCCCCAGCCCCAGTCGCTGCGAGACGGGAGCTTTGGCAACTTTGACGAGGTGATGGCCCGCTGGGATGAGCAGGTGCGCTACTTCACCCGCAAATCCATCGAGATCGACTGCGTGGTCGACAGCGTGCTGGAAGCCCAAGCCCATGACATCCTCTGCAGCACCCTGGTAGATGACTGCATCGAGCGCGGCAAGACCATCAAGGAGGGGGGCGCCGTCTATGACTGGGTCTCCGGTCTGCAGGTGGGGATCGCCAACCTCGGTAACAGCCTGGCAGCCCTGAAGAAACTGGTGTTCGAGCAGGGGATTGTGGATCAGCAAGAGCTGGCCGAAGCACTCGAACAAGATTTTACCGGGCTAGCAGGGGAGCAGTTGCGCCAGCGCCTCACCAATGCCGCCCCCAAATATGGCAACGATCTGGACGAGGTTGACCTGCTGCTGGTGCAGGCCTACCAGAGCTACATCGACGAGCTCAAGGAGCTGCACAACACCCGCTTCGGCCGTGGCCCCATCGGTGGCACCTACTATGCCGGCACCTCCTCCATCTCGGCCAATGTGCCCTTCGGTGCCGCCACCATGGCTACCCCGGATGGCCGCCACGCCCGCACGCCGCTGGCGGAAGGGGCCAGCCCCTCGTCGGGTTCGGATCGTCTCGGCCCGACGGCGGTATTCAACTCCATCGGCAAGCTGCCCACGGCGGCCATCCTCGGCGGGGTGCTGCTCAACCAGAAGCTGAGTCCGGCGAGCCTTGAGAACGAGCGGGACAAGGCCAAGCTGATGAGCCTGCTGCGCACCTTCTTCGAGGTGCACAAGGGGTGGCACGTGCAGTACAACATTGTCTCGCGGGAAACCCTGCTGGCAGCCAAGGCCAATCCGGATCAGTACCGGGATCTGGTGGTGCGGGTGGCGGGCTATTCGGCCTTCTTCACCGCCTTATCCCCTGATGCGCAAGATGATATCATCGCCCGCACCGAGCACAGTCTCTGACGGGGCGCACCCATGGCGCCAGTGACGTCATATGATTGGCAAGCCACCCCACGGGTGGCTTGCCGCTATCCACCACCTTGCATGTGAGCGCACCATGAATCCACGCCACCAACTGATCCTCACTCTGGTCCATCAGGCTCGCAAGATGAGCGTGAGTGAACTCTCCCGACACACAGGCGTGTCTGAGGTGACGGTGCGCAACGACCTCACCGCGCTGGAGAAGCAGGGACTGCTCAGACGGGTACACGGCTCGGCCATGGCGCTGGAGACCGATGACCCGGATGCCCGGATGAACATCAATTACCTGCTCAAGGAGCGCCTCGCCGAGCGGGCCGCCCAGCTGGTGGAAGATGGCGAAACGGTCTTTATCGAGGGGGGCAGCGCCAACGCCATGCTGGCGCGCCATCTGGCCCTGCACAAACGGGTCACCATCATCACCATCAGCAGCTATATCGCCCATCTGCTCAAAGACACCCCGGCTCAGGTGGTGCTGCTCGGCGGGCTGTTCCAGCATCAGAGCGAGAGCGTGGTGGGGCCGCTCACTCGCCTCTGCATCGAGCAGGTGCACTTCTCCAAGGCCTTTATCGGGGTCGACGGTTTTCATCCCGAGATGGGTTTCACCGGCCGCGACATGATGCGGGCCGACGTGGTCAACAGCGTGCTGGCCAAGGGGATGACCAATGTGGTCATCACCGACAGCAGCAAATTTGGCGCCATCCACCCGAGCCAGCTCGGCGCGCCGGGTCAGATCAACGTGCTGGTTACCGACGATGCCCTGCCCGCCCCTATGCGGGCTGCCATTGCGGCCAAGGGGATCACCCTGCACTGCGTTGCGGCCTAGGCCACCCGCTAATTCACGCTATTTCATTGACCTGACAGGATAAAATTTTCATGATGAGCCAGTCCCCATCGGGACTGACATCACCAGTGCGTGATCTGCAGGAAGCAGACTTCAGGAGAGCAAGGACATGCCATCGACCATCAACGCCGGGGAGCGCCGACTCTCCCCTATCATTCGCGCCACCGCCATCACCCTGACCCTGTGCTGGAGCCCGTTTGGCTGGAGTGCCACACTACCCGCCGACTTGAAGTGGGAGAGCAACAACCAGGATCCTCTCTATGCCGATCCGGCCGCCAAGCGCGGCGGCACCTTTCGCACCTTTATGACCAGCTTCCCCCTGACCTTGCGCAAATATGGCCCCGACTCCAACGGCGGCTTTGCCGGTTACGTGCGGGAAACCAACCTGCCACTGCTGAGCACTCATCCCGTCACCGGCAACCCCATGCCGATGCTGGCAAACGAGTGGGCCTTCGGCGCCGACAACAAGACCCTCTATTTTCGCATCAATCCCAAAGCGCGCTGGTCAGACGGCCAGCCGGTCACCGCCGATGACTGGCTCTTTACCCTCAAGATGATGCGCAGCAAAGAGATCAACGACCCCTGGTACAACAACTACTACAGCACCCAGATAGCCGATATCACCAAGTTTGATGATCACACCCTGGCCATCACCAGCGGCACCGAAAAGAGCCGCCAGGATCTGCTCGAGTCACTGCCCATCAGCCCGGAGCCGAGCCACGCCATCAAGCTCACCGCCAACTGGGTCAAGGAGTACAACTGGAAGGTGTTGCCAGTCACCGGCCCCTATCAGATCGATCAGGTGAAAAAGGGTAAATCGGTCACCTTCAAGCGGATTGAAAACTGGTGGGGGGATGACGAGCGCTACTTCCAGCATCGCTTCAATCCTGCGCGGATCGAGATCAAGGTGCTCAGGGATCTGAACATCGCCTGGCAGCACTTCCTGCGCGGCGATCTCGACACCTTCCCGCTGGTGATGCCCAACTGGTGGCACGACAAGACCAAAACTGCAGAGTTCGAGAAGGGGTATATCGCGCGCACTTGGTTCTACAACCAGACCCCGCAATCGCCAATGGGGCTCTATCTCAACACCGCCGATCCGCTGCTGAATAATCTCGATGTGCGGCTCGGGATCCAGCATGCCCTCAACCTCGACAAGATGCTCACCACCCTGCTGCGGGGGGATTACCAGCGACTAAACAGTTATGGCTCAGGTCAGGGTGAGTTTACCAACAGCGAGATCAAGGCCCGTCCGTTCGATCCCAAACTGGCACGGGAATACTTTGCCAAGGCAGGCTTTAACAAAGTGGGGCCGCAGGGGATTTTGCAAAACGACAAGGGGCAGTCACTGACCCTCGCCATCACCTATACCACAGCAGAGCACGCCCAGCGGCTCACGCTGTTGCGGGAAGAGGCCAAGAAGGCGGGGCTTAATCTGGAGCTCAACCTGATGGATGCATCGGCCGGTTTCAAATCGATGCTGGAGAAAAAGCACCAGAGCGCCTGGATGGCCTGGGCGGGCAGCCGCTATCCCGCCTATTGGGAGTTCTTCCACAAGGTCAACGCCAACAAGCCCCAGACCAACAACATCATGAACATCGATGACGATGCCATCACGGCTCTGGTGGAGCAGTATGACAAGGAGTTCGACTTTGCCAAAAAGGCGGCCCTGTCACGGCAGATCCAGCAGCGGCTCTATGAGCTGGCAAGCTTCGTCCCCGCCTATCAGGTGCCCTACACCCGGGAAGGCGCCTGGCGCTGGATAAAACTGCCAAAAGTACCTGCAACACCCAAGAGCGAGCAGCTCTACTGGCCCCTCGGTGGCGACAACAGCGGTTACAGCTATGGCGGTCTGCTGTGGATCGATGAAGAGCTAAAATCCGAGACCAGGGCAGCCATCAAGAGTGGCAAGACTTTCCGGGCCGAGCCCATCATCGACACCACCTATCGCCAGCCCTGATAGCCACAACTCGTTTGGCAAACAGACCTAAAACAAAGACCCCGCCAGATAGCGGGGTCTTTGTTGGCAACCGGTGTTGCGAATAGCTCGGTGATCAGCCGCGTTTGGCCTGCTTCTCGGCAATGGCGTCAGCCACGTCGGCCGGCTCCAGTACGATGCCTTCCTGATCCGGGGTCGGGAACACAGCAACACACAGCTCATCCTGCTCCATACCGTCAACCCAGCGCTCCAGCCACACCTTGAGGGTGATGGACTGCGGCTTGCAATCGGCCCACTCACCTTCGGCCCACGCCTTGGCGTACTCCGGGTGCGGCCATACCGGGATGCAATCTTCATCATCGGTGGTCAGCATCATGACGCCATGCTCGTCAGTCAGGACGAACAGCTCTTCATGCTCGACCAGCTTGCTGATGAAGTGATCGTAACGGTAATCAGCGTTCAGTTGCAGCGCGGCATTGCGCTCGGTGTCGCTCAGTTCATAGCTCATTGGCCAAGTCTCTCTCTCGATAAAGGGCGCCATGTTCACATCTTGTCGTCAGCTTGTCCAGCTTGCAGCCCCTTGGCACCGGATGGGGAGGACAATGACGCAAATAAGGATAGAGCAGCCTCCTCGATAGCGAGACCGCCAGCCAGCATATTGCCCCTTTTACAGCGCAGGGGTGATCAGCTCCACATCAGGCTGCTCGCTCAGCTTTTGCCGCAGCCAGTAAGCGGATTCCACCTCGACAAAGCAGAGCAGATCCTGGCCATTGGCCGCCATCGCCATCAGCTGCTCAAAACGCTGCTGTTGCTGTTGCTCCCAGGCGGCAGCAAGTTTCACCCCGTGGGCTTCATCCACCACTTCGCGACGCAGCTCGAACAGGTTATCGGTGATCGGGCTGTTGATCTTGGCGGCGGTGTGCCAGTACATCAGCAGGTTATCCATCATCTCGCTGTCGTAGTTGGCCAGTGCATCCAGCTCGGGTGTATCACCGCTGTCGCTGGCGGCAAAATCACACCAGCCCGCATCGAGTGACGCCAGCTCATGAGCCCCCTTGGCATGCTTGCGTAACAGCGCAATGTCGGCCCCCTTGCGTGCAGGTAACCACACCTCGCCCTGATGGGCATCCAACAGGGACGTCAACGAAGCAGAGGGGTAAACCGGAAAGCGGGTACAAAGTGAATGCAGCAGGGATACCAGAGTGATCTTGACCATGAGCGATACCTTGAACAGGGCGAACAGCCACCAATAGACCGTCCGATATAAAGAAGTGCCCTATCCTACCACGTTTGGTCCGGCTCGGCCCTTGGCGAAGCTGTCAGCCAACCATCTGATTACGCCGAAAAAAACAGCATTTGAAACGCAGCATCCAGCCAAAGATCAATAATTTGAGCCAGCGCCCACTAAAGTGGATCCGGGGATGCTAGTTTGCATACATCTTTAGCGTAAGGAGTAAATCCATGATTGGGATCGACCAGGTTTCTAACGAATTCGTGAACGATTTGAAAATACTGGCATGCTTTGATCCGGCCAACATGAGCCTGGGGATTAAATTACGCAGCGATATGTCTGAAGAGTTGTGCCAAGCGGCAGCCCGTCTGCATCAACAGGGGCTCATCAGCGCAGAAGATGGCGGCTATCTCACCCCGTTTGGCATGACCATGGTTGAACACCTGCAACATCTGCTAGTCGCACTCAAACCGCTTTGACCGGCTGTGGCGCCCAGAGTGAAAAGTTGAGTAGCTCCCAGCGTTCCCCTTGGTGAAGATGACAGGCAAACAGCAAAGGACCTTCGGGTCCTTTTACTTTGCCATCCACCAGCCACTCCCCTTCCCTTTCAGGCACCAGTCGCGCATTCACCTCATCGGGTTGCTGTGCAGTGCCCATCCGGACATGGACAAATTGCTGGCAGATCATCTGTGCTTCCATCGCGGATTGCATCGGTACCGGCGCATCGGACGTCGGAGTCAAGGTGGCAGCAAGCAGGAGCGATAGCAGCATGATTCAGCACATAGGAATTAGTAGCAAAAGCCATATAAACAAAAAGCCGTGGCACCAGAGGTACCACGGCTTTCTTAAATTCTGTAAGAATTACAGAGCGGTTACGTTCTCAGCCTGCGGGCCTTTCTGACCTTGGGTCACAGAGAACTGTACGCGCTGACCTTCAGCCAGGGTACGGAAACCGTTACCTTGAATGGCGCTGAAGTGAACGAAAACGTCCGGGCCGTTTTCTTGCTGGATGAAGCCAAAACCTTTGGTTTCGTTGAAAAACTTAACGGTACCGGTGATCATGTTAGACATATCTTTTAAACCTGTATTCAAAATAATTACTTATGCTTTTCAGCGGGTAAAGCTCAAAAAACGGGATTAACTTATGAACAACAGGACAAGATGTGAAACATCGTATTCATTGACATAACTATCGCCCTTTCAAGCTGGTTTGGATTATACGTGGCTTTGTAGATTACGCAAACAAATTTGTGCCCTGCCAATGACAGGGCACAAACCGTTATAAGGTGGCTGCTTCCAACGCTTCGACCAGCGCTCTGAGAAAACGAGCCGCCTCGCCGCCGGTACAGGCTCTGTGGTCAAATGTCATCGAGAGCGGCAGTGCCCTCACCGGGCGAGCCTCCCCATGGATGAACACCACTTTTTCGAACAGTTTGCCTGCCCCTATGATGGCCACCTGCGGCGGCGTCACGATAGGGCTGGCATAGCGGCCCGCTATGGCACCGAAGTTGGTGAGCGTAATGGTCGCCCCCTGCAACATCTCGCGCGGCACGGCGCGCGCCTTCACATCGGCGATCATCCGATCCAGCCCCTGCCTGATATCTGCTCCCTCCCGCTCGGCGACGTTCTCCATCACCGGCACATAGAGGCCATGCTTTGAATCCACCGCGATGGCTACATTGACCTCTTTGAACAGCCGCCGTGACAGGGTGTCGCCATCAAACCAGGCGTTCATCGAGGGCTCGGCGCGGCACGCCACGCCAATGGCCTTGATAAGGCGCACCGTCACATCCTCATCAGGCCGCCAGTGACGTAAATCCACCTCGTCGGTGATGCTGACCGGTACCACAGCCTGATGAGAGAGCTCCATCGCCTTGGCCATGGCACGCCGTGACCCTTTGAGGAATTCGTTGCCACTGCTCTGCTGTGCCTCGAATGCCTGCTGCACATCCAGCTCGGTCACCATGCCGCCGCTGCCACTCCCCTTGATCCGGTCGATATCCAGACCCAGTTTTTGTGCCAGCAGGCGCACGGCAGGCATGGCTTGCACCAGCGCGCCACCCGGGGCAATGGCTCCTACCACAAAGTGATCCTCGATATGTTGCTGATGGGCGCTCACCTTGCCCACCACGGTCCCATCATCTTCGCCCCCCTCGAACTCCACCAGCGGCGCACCGATATGGAGGATATCTCCCTCTGCGCCGCAGAGACGGGCAATCACCCCGGCCACCGGAGAGGGCACATCCACCAGCGCCTTGGCCGTTTCCACCGACAAGAGCACCTGATCGACCGCAACGCTATCACCGGCGCTCACCTTCCATTCGACGATCTCGGCTTCGGCCAACCCTTCACCCAGATCCGGTAATTTGAAAAATTTCATAGCCACTGGTTCTCCATCAGCTGGTGAGCGGCATCGGCGATATCCTGCTCGGTGATGAGGTAATACGCTTCGTTGCGATAGTAGGGAACGGCGGCATCCACGCCGGTCAGCCGCTTGGGCGGCGCCTTGAGGCTGGGAAGTGCCTGCTCGGTCACCCGCGCCACAATCTCGGCCCCGACCCCGAAGCTGCCACACGCCTCGTGTACCACCAGCAAGCGACCGGTCTTGCGCACCGAGGTGAGGATGGTCTCCATATCCAGCGGCTTGATGGTGGCCAGATCCAGCACCTCGCACTGGATATCCTGCTCGGCCAGCAGGTTCGCCGCCCGCATCACCTCCTGAATGCAGGCCCCCCAGGCCACTACCGTGATATCCCGGCCCGGGCGCAGGGTGAAGCAGACATCCAGCGGCAGGCCGACACCGTCATCCACCACCTCGGATTTCATCGAGCGATAGATGCGATCCGGTTCGAAAAACATCACGGGATCCGGATCGCGGATGGCCGAGAGCAGCAGGCCATAGGCGCGTCTCGGGCTGGAGGGGATCACTACCCGTAGCCCAGGGATATGGGCAAACAGCGCCTCGACGCTCTCGCTGTGATGTTCAGGCGAATGAATGCCCGCGCCATACGGGGAGCGATAGACAAGGGGACAGGAGAGGCGGCCACGGGTGCGGTTTCGCATCCGCGCCGCCTGACAGATGATCTGCTCCATCCCGGGAAAGATGAAGCCCTGAAACTGGAACTCTGCCACCGGCTTGAGCCCCTGGGTCGCCATACCGACCGCCACCCCGGCGATCAATCCTTCGGCCAGCGGCGTGTCGATCACCCGCTTGAAACCGAACTTGTCGCGCAGGCCAACCGTGGCGCGAAACACCCCGCCGTTGACCCCCACATCCTCGCCCAACACCACCACATCCGGGTCATGTTCCATCTCGTAGTGAAGGGCCATGTTGACCGCTTCCAGCAAACTGATCTCACTCATGGCCAACCTCCTGCTTCATCCCCTTGGCAATCACTCGCTCGCGCTGGGGCAAGAGTTCGGTGGGCAGGCTGGCGTAGTGATAATCGAGCATCGCCTCCGGCGGCTGGGGCGCCATCGCCTCATAACGGGCGACCGCCTGTTCGACCTCTCGGGTAGCCTCCGCCAGCAGGCTCTGCTCCTGCTCTTCATCCCACCAGCCCTGGCTGTGCATAAACTGGCGCAGCCGCTTGACAGGCTCTTTCGCCCAGGCGGCCTCGACCTCGGCCCCATCGCGATAGCGAGTGGCATCGTCGGCCGTGGTGTGATCGCCAAGGCGATAACTGACCGCCTCGATCAGGGTCGGCCCCTTGCCGCTGCGGGCCCGTTCGACGGCACTGCGGGCGGCATCGTAGACCGCCACCACATCGTTGCCATCCACCTGCAGGCTGCGCACCCCGGCGCCAATACCCTTCTGGGCCAGCGTAGGAGCGCTCGATTGCAGCTTGCGCGGCACCGAGATAGCCCACTGGTTGTTGTTGACGATGATGACCATCGGCAGGTGCCAGACCCCGGCGCAGTTGAGACCCTCCAGAAAATCCCCCTTGGAGGTGCCGCCGTCGCCGATGGTGACTACGGCAACCCGCGGTTGATTACGCAGTTTGAAAGCCGAGGCAATACCGCAGGCGTGGGTGATCTGGGTGGCGATGGGGACGCAGATGGGGAGATCTTCAGAGGGATTCCCATCAGGTTTGAGAAAATAGCTGCCCCGCTCGTCCCCGCCCCAATATTGCAGGTTTTTCTCCATCGGTACGCCCCGCACATAGAGGGTGGGCATGTCCCGATAGTAGGGGACGTAGACATCCTGCGGCTGCATGGCGAGACCAATGCCAATCCCCACGGCTTCTGCGCCGAGATGGGAGGGAAAAGTACCGAGTTTGCCGGTTCGTTGCAGCGCAATCGCTTTTTTGTCATAGCTGCGCACCATCACCATATTGCGGTAGAAAGTGTGCAGTATCGCCTTGTCCAGCCAGGTCGGTAAGGTGGCGACCGGGCACCCTTCCGCATCGAGGTAACGAAGGAAAGGGATGTCGACATGGGTCATAACTGGCTCCTTGCCGTTGTGATCGTCACCGATGCTGGTGACACCTAGATGTAAATACCTTGTTAAATAAAAAGCAAAGGGATTTACTCAGGTAAGACCAGTAGAAACTTCTTTAAAGTAGCGAAGGAGCTGAATTTTCGGCGATGAGTGGCAAGGTATGCCGTAAATGGTGCAACTTTGCAGCGCTGAATGCAGGATGCCAAATGTGAAAAAGGGGAGCCTTGCTCCCCCATTGAGTTACTCAAGTCAGCATTTACTTCAGTTAGCTGTTACTTCGGTCCGCCGTTACTCCAACCAGCAGTTACGCCAGCCACTGTTGCAGCTGGCTGGCCATGCCAGCTGGCAGCAAGTGAGCGCGACTCAGCAAGCGGCTGCGCCAGGGCTCGGCCAGCAAGGTGGGGCAAATTCGCATCTCCCGTCCCCGGTCAGCCACGCGCACCAACCGATCGATGAGGGTCTCCAGCGGCGGATGCACCGGCCAGTGAGGATAGAGGTCGGCAGTCGCGATCCCGGCCAGCTCGCACACCCGCTCCTCTTCCTCATCTCCCTTCCCAGCAACCATTGGCCAAGGGTGAAGCACCTGTAGCCAGCCCGGTCTTGCCGCCTCCAGCAACTGACCCAGCGTCGGCTGCGCAAAATGGGGATCCCCTGCGGCTTTGAGCAGATGACGCGCCCCCGCCAGCACCACCGCGCCGCGCGGGGGAAGTGCAAGAAGATAGTCGGCCAGCGCCTGATCCCGCCCCCTGTTGTGTTGCTGCCACCGCTCCGGGCTCATCTCCTGCCACTCGAATAAGGGCTCGCAGAGATGCACCCGCAGCCGCATATGTTCAGGGCGCGCCATATTGCTCTGGCGCAGAGCGGAAAAGAGAGCCGGAAACTCGGGGGCCATCCAGGCAGGAAAGGCGCAGGAGTCGAGCCAGACCGGATAGAGCCGCGCCAGTGTCAGCGGCTCCCCTTGCCAACTCTCCTGCCCCGCCAGCCAGGCATCGAGCAAGCCCTGATGGCGGCGGTTGCCGCACTCCAGCACCAGATCAGTCATGACTCCCCAGTGCGCCGGATCACACAGCCAGGCGTGCTGGCGCCGGATAAAATCCGGGTGCCAATGCGGCTCCCCCAGCCCCACCAGCTTGCCCGCCAGCAAGGCTTCCCGGATAGCGGCAACCGGGGTCATGCGTCCCCCTCCTGCCAGATGTGCGGTTGTTGCCCGACCCCATCGACCCGCTCACAAATAAAAGCGCCGATCTTTGCCAGCCAGTCGGGATGCACCATCTCCTGATGCTGGCAGGGGAAGCGCTCATAGCTGATTTCCCCTTTTGTCAGCGACGCCCAGCCACGTCCATCCAGCCAGGGCTGGCGGGAGGCTGACGCCTCGATAAAGATCACCTCCCCGTGGTAGCAATAGTCGACCGGCTCACGGATCAGCCGATTGTTGTGGCCCACCAGCTCAATCATGGCGCTCACCACCTGCTCGTCGAGCATGGCCAGCGCACTCCCCTCTGCCCCCAGTCGGGCCACCACGTCGCCCCGAGTAAGGGAATCGAGCGCGTCGTCCGCAACCGCAATGCCTCCCATCCGCAGCAACGCATCGAGCATCCGCTGCTCGTCGGGCAACGGCTGGGTTTGCCACTGCTGGCAGGGGTAGGCGTCGAGCAGCAGCACCATAGCCACCTCCTGTCCCTGCTCTTGCAGCATGGCGGCCATCCGGTGCACCAGCATCCCCCCCAGCGACCAGCCGAGCAGCCAGTAGGGCCCCTCGCTCTGCTGACGACGCAGCTCGGTCACATAATCGAGGGCCAACTCGTCGAAGCTGGCAGGCAGCGGCGCATCCGGTTGGCAGAGCTCCCTTGCCTGCAAGGCATAGACCGCCATATCGGTCGGCAGATGGGGCACCAGCGGCGCATAACACCAGCCGAGCCCCCCTGCGGGATGGACGCAAAAGAGGGTGCGGCCTGATACGCCGGACTGCGCACCGGGCGCCCGCAAGGGCAACAGCATGGGCATGGCCTCCCGCTCGCCGCCAAGACGACGCGCCAGCTGGGCGGGGATCGGCGCTTCGAACAGGCTGGCCAGAGTGAGATCCTGTCCGAGTGATTCCTCAATACGCACCACCAGCTGCGCCGCCAGCAGGGAGTGGCCGCCGAGACCAAAGAAGTTATCGTCGGCGCCGACCCGCGCCAGCCCCAGTACCTCGGCGAAGAGGCGACAGAGCCGCTCCTCCAGCAGAGTTTTCGGCAGTGACTGACCCACTGCCGATGCCATATCGGGCAGCGGCAACCCCTTGCGATCAAGCTTGCCATTGGGGGTGAGTGGCAGCTCGGCCAGAGTAACCAAAAGTCCCGGTACCATGTAGTCGGGCAAGGCAGCGCTAAGGGCGGGTGCCAGCTCGGCCAGCGTCAGCTCTCTGCTATCTGAGGCCACCACATAGGCCACCAGACGGCGATCGCCGGGAGCAAATTCGGGGGCCAGCACCACCGCCTGCGCCACCCGGGGATGGCGCAGCAGCACCTGCTCGATCTCCTCCAGTTCGATGCGTTGACCACGGATCTTCACCTGAAAATCGAGGCGCCCCAGATACTCGATGGCGCCATCCTCGCGCCAGGCGGCCAGATCGCCGCTGCGATAGAGCCGTCCCGCCCCGAAGGGATTGGCAATAAAACGCTCGGCGGTGAGCTCGGGCTGGCCAAAGTAGCCATCCGCCACCTGCACGCCGCCGATCCAGAGCTCCCCCGCCACACCGGGGGGTACCGGCTGCAACCAGGGGTCGAGAATGTGGATGCAGGTATTCCAGACCGGATAACCGATGGGCACGCTGGTCACCGCCTCGTCTGCCCGGCAGGGATACCAGGTGACATCCACCGCAGCTTCGGTCGGGCCATAGAGGTTGTGCAAGGGGGCGGAGAATGTCCCATACCAGCGCTGCACCAGATCCGCGGACAGCGCCTCACCGGAGCAGAAGACCTGCCGCAGGGCGCAGCAACGGGCAGGCTCGGCCTGAGTGACAAAGATCTGCAGCATGGAGGGGACAAAGTGCAAGGTGGTGATCCCTGCCTGCTCAATCAGCTCGGCAAGGTAGGCGGGATCCTTGTGGCCGCCCGGTTTGGCGAGCACCAGCCGCGCCCCGGTAATAAAGGGCCAGAAAAATTCCCAGATGGAGACATCGAAACCGGCCGGGGTCTTTTGCAGCACCCGATCCGCCGGGCCGATGGGATACATGTGCTGCATCCAGAGCAGTCGGTTGACGATGGAACCATGGCTCACCACCACTCCTTTGGGCCGACCGGTCGAGCCGGAGGTGTAGATAATGTAGGCCGCATCTTCCGGCCCGGGAGCAGGCAGCTCACAAGGTGCTGTCGCCGCCACGTCTATCGTCGCCAGCTGCTCTGCCACACCGGGGGCATCGAGGCAGACAAGTGGTACGGCCACGTCGAGCGGCATCTGAAGCGTACGACTGGTCAGCACCAGCGCAGGGTCGCTGCTGGCGAGAATGTAGCCAATCCGCTCCGCCGGATAGTCCGGATCAACGGGTACATAGACGGCCCCCACCGCCATGATGGCCTGCTGGGCGAGAATAAGCTCGGGAGAGCGCGGGATCACTACCGCCACCCGACAACCGGGGCCCACGCCCCTCCCCGCCAGATAGCTGGCCAACTGACGGGTACGCTGGCGCAGCTCGGCAACACTCCAGCGCTCGGCGCCACACTCCAGCGCGATGGCGCTCTGATCTGCCGCCGCCAGCCCCTCGGCCAGCAGTGCGCTCAGAGTGGTAGTCGGCAACGGATAGTCGGTCTGGTTCCAGCGCACCAGCTCAGCCTGCTCACAGGACAGCAGCAGCGGCAAGCGCACTGCCAGGGCCTCGTCATCCGCCTCACTCCAGGCCGCCAGATAGGCCAGCAGGCGGGCCAGATGACGTTCGCTCTCCTGTTGGCTGAAGCGCCCCTGACGGGTTTCGAGGGTCAGGGTCATCGCGCCTGCCTCCTCGGCAAAGTAAAAGGCGCACTCCTCCACCGGCCCCGCTGCCAGCACCTGCACCTCGCCACGAACCTGGTTGTGTCCTTCACCAACGCTGAGGGTACGGGCAAAGGGCATCAAATTGACCTGAGGGCCAAACAGCGGCTGGCCCGGCTGACGCTGTTGTAACCACTCCTGACGGCAGCCCTGATGACGACGCAGAGCGGCAAATTGCCGCTCGACCTGTGCCAGTAACTCCCCTACCCGGCTGGTGCCGCTCAGTTCAATGCGCAGAGGCACCACATTGACCTTCATGCAGGGAGTATCGACCGCCGCTGAGCCCAGCCGCCCCATCAGCGGAATACCCAGCACCACCTCGCCAGCGCCACTCATCCGCTGCACATAGCTGGCCACCGCCGCCAGCAGCAGGCTGTAGGGGTGACAGGCCGAACGACTCGCCCGCGCCACCAATGCCTGCCACTGGCGGCCAGCAAGCCGTTGTTCAAGACGATATGTGGGGCCCGGCCCTTGCGCCGGACGGCGGGAGAGCGACGCCGGGTTCTCCACCCCGGCCAGCTGCTGCACGAAGAAATCGCGATCCCGCGCGGCACGCGGCGAATCCTGATAGGCCGCCTCCTCGGCCAACAACTCCTGCTGGGTCGCATAACGACAGGGAGCAGGCTGCTCGCCGATGCAGAGCGCCTCATACCAGCTCGCCACCCGCTGGCAGAGCAAACTCAGGCCAAAGCCGTCGATGGCGATATGGTGCACGGCAATAAACCAGGCCCACCGCCCCTCGCCAAGGCGATAGAGGGTGGTGGCAAACAGCGGCCCCCCGGCCAGATTGAAGGGGACGGCCAACTGCGCACGCATCTCAGCCTGCGCGGCTGCGAGCGGGTCGGCTTCGCTGCGCAGATCCCGCTCGCTCAGCTGCCAGCAGGCGGGGTTGGCCACCATCTGCGGGCCATCGGCAGTGGCCACAAAGGCGCAGTGCAGACCGGGGATCTCGTCGATGGTCTGACGCACCGCGCGGGTGAAGTGATGGGGAGCCAGCGCCCCCTCCAGCAGCCAGTACTCGCCGGTATTGCAGGCGGGGCTCTGCGGGTATTTTTGCTGGGCAAACCAGATGCCCGCCTGAGCAGTGGTAAGCGGCCAGCGCGGGTGCTCACCACGCAGGTGGGTGGCGCGCATCGCCATTGTCTGTTCCATGGAAATGTCCTTGCGCAAACATCGAGCGGGCAGTGAGTTGCTCCTGCCCGCATGGCTGAAAAGCGAGGAGGCAAGGCCTCCTCCATAAAGTGCGTGTCACGCCTGCCAGATCGGCAGCGCGCGGGCTAGACCCCCAAAGTGGCACCGCCATCGACCACCAGATCCTGCAGGGTGATATGGCTGGCGGCATCGGAGGCGAGAAACAGCACGCAGGCAGCCACCTCGTCGGGTGTTCCCAATTTGCCAAGGGGGATCCCCAGCTTGAACTGCCCGGGCAGGCCCGCGATTGTGCGCAGCTCCCCTTCGCGCTGCTCCGCCTCCCCCTCCTGCCACATGCCGTACAGCATCGGGGTTCGGGTCGAGCCCGGCGACACCAGATTGCAGCGCACCCCATAGGAGGCAAGCTCCAGCCCTGCCGTTTGGGTGAGGCTGGTCAGCGCCGCCTTGGAGGCGCCATAGATGCCCATCCCCACTCGCGGCACCCGACCGGCATTGGAGGAGACATTGACGATGGCGCCCCTGCGCCGTCCCTGAAACCAGGGGGTCAGGGCCCGCATCAGGTAGAAGGGGGCGAAGGTGTTGATGGCGAAGGTGCGCTGCAAGAGGGCGTCATCCACCTCATCGAGCCTGCCGGTCGCCAGTACGCCGGCGACATTGACCAGCACATCGGGCCCCAGCCCCTCGTCCAGCAGCTGTTCGCAGCAGCGGGTCACGGCCTCGCTGTCGCTGACATCGATCACCACGCCCTTCACGTTGCCGGGCAACGCCTCGGCCAGTTGCAGATCGAACGCCACCACGCTGGCCCCCGCCTCGGCAAAGGTACGCGCCACCGCATGGCCAATTCCCTGCGCCGCGCCGGTCACCCAGATGGTTCTGCCTTGCCACTCGCTCATGGGGTGCACTCCGGTTCGCTGACGTGCACTTCGTTGACCTGATAAGCCGTGGCCTGACTGACATTAAGCTGACGGGAGAGGAGCGCCCACCAGTGAGCCAGGGTCGGCGTGCGGGCCAACTCGGCCAGCTCCACCACCAGCCCCTGCTGACGCCACTCTTCCACCAGCCCCATCACCGCCAGCGAGTCGAGACCGTAGTCGAGCAGGTTGTCATCCTCGGTGGGCTGCTCCTGCTGCATCTCGGCGGGCAGCCGCGCCAACACCAGATCACGCAGTGACTCTCGAGTCAGAGGGCGTTTGCTGGCCGCCATCACCTCGGCCACGGTAATCACCCGACCGGCATTGCGGCTGACATAGGAGAGCGCCAGCAGATGATCCTCGCGTGAGAAGTCGGCGATGGCATCTGCCATCAGGAAGGGACGGATATCGCGCATAAAGGCATCGACCGCCGTCTGCATCACCCCGATATGACCGTAGATGCCGCAGATCACCAGCTGATCTCGCCCCCATTCGGCCATCAGCTCGGCCAGCGGTGAACGGCAAAAAGCGCTGTAGCGCCACTTGGTCAGCACCGTATCCTGCGGCTCGGGTGCCAGCGCCGGGACGATGGGTTGACGCTCCGGCGCCCGGGTCAATCCGGGCCCCCACATGTCGTTGAGCAGCGCCCGATCGGCCTGACTCTGCTCGGCGGGCTGGGCGGTATAGACCACCGGCATGCCGAGAGCACGCGCCTGACGGATCAGGATGGCGATATGGTCGATGACCTGATTGATCAGCGGATTGTCCGCCCCATAGAAGTCGACGAAATAGTGCTGCATATCGTGGACCAGCAAGGCAGCGCGGCCCGGTTCGAAAGGCCAGTTCACCCGCCCGCTGGGCAGTTCCTCAGCAGTGGGCAGCGGATAGGCGGCGAGGGATTGAATGGTCATGCACACTCCTTGGCGAGCTGCTCGCGCAGCGTCTGTTTGTCTATCTTGCCGACCGGGGTGTGGGGCAGTTGCTCCACCAGCACCAGGCGATCGGGCAGTTTGTAATCGGCCACCCCCTGCTCGCGCAGGAAACGGCGCAAGCGGGGCAGATTGAGGGGCTCGCGGCACATCAAAAAGGCGCAGCTGCGCTCCCCGAGCATGGTATCCGGCATGGCGACCAGTGCCGCCTGCCGCACCTCCGGATGAGTAATCAGCAGCTCTTCAATCTCGATGGCGTCGATCTTCTCCCCGCCCCGGTTGATCTGATCCTTGTTGCGTCCCACCACCATCAGATGGCCGCCGGGCAAGCGGCAGACCAGATCGCCGGTGCAGTAGAAACCGTCCCGGTCGAAAGCCCGCTGATTGTGGGCATCAGCCTTGAAGTAGCCGCGAAAGGTGTAGGGGCCACGCGTCCAGAGTTCGCCACACTCACCATCAGGCAAGGGGCGTCCGTCGCTGCCTCGCACCTCCACCTCGTCGCCCGGGCTCATCGGGCGGCCCTGGGTATTGACGATGAGCCAGTGGTCATCCTCGATGCGGGTGTAGTTGACCAGCCCCTCGGCCATGCCGAACACCTGCTGCAAGCGGCAGCCAAGGCGGCTCGCCACCGCCTCGGCGTGAGCCGGGCTGAGGCGCGCACCGCCCACCTGCACACACTCCAGAGAGGTCTGCGGATAGTAGCTGGCCGCCTCCAGCCAGAGCGCCAGCGCCGGTGGCACCAGTGCCGCCCAGTTGACCTGATGACGCTGCACCAGCGGCAGACAGGTTGCCGCAGAGGGATCTTTTGCCAGCACCACGCAGCCACCGGCATAAAACACCCCGAGTGCGCCGGGGGAACTCAGGGGAAAGTTGTGGGGTGCCGGCAGGGCGCAGAGATAGATCACCCGCTCATCCCAACCGCACACCGCCACACTCTGGCGCACGCTGTAGCCATAGTCATCGTGGGTACGGGGGATCAGTTTGGGGGTGCCGGTACTGCCGCCGGAGAGCTGGAAAAAGGCGACCTGATCGGCTGGAGTCGGTGTAGGCGCAGCAGCCACCTGCACAGAACCATCTGCACGGGTCATGGATTGAGGCTGACGCCATGCAAATCCAGACTGAAGATCGCCCCCTTCAGCCTGTTCGAAAAGCAGTGTCTGACAGGAAGGCGCCACCAGCTCGTCAAGGGCCGCGAGGCTCCCCGCTTCACCGGCAAAGCCGGGATGGGAGGGGCTTAGTACCAGCAAGGCGGGCTCAATCTGGCGGGCAAAGGCCACCAGCTCGCGCCGCTGGTGGCTGTAGAGAGCATGCACCACCACTACGCCGCAGCGGATCAAGGCAAACCAGCAGATATAGAACTCGGCGCAGTTGGGCAACTGCACCAGCGCGGTATCGCCATGACCCAGCCCGCGCGCGGCCAGCCGCGCCGCCAGCGCATCGACCTCACGTTTTAACTGGCCATAACTGAGGGTGCGTTCGCCACAGATCAGGGCCGTGCGCTCGGGATAACGTTCGACAGATTCATCGAGCAGGGCGGTGAGCGGTTGTCCGCGCCACCACCCTTGTGCCCGGTAGTGGGCTGCCAGCTCGGCGGGCCAGGGGGTAAAGGGCACCAGCGGCTTCATGCAGTTACCTCCGGCTCTCGGCTTTCGAGGCCGAAGGCGCGCAGCATGGTGCCGAGCTTGGCGGCGGTCTCTTGCCACTCCGCTTCAGGCGAGGAGCCCACTACCACCCCGGCGCCGGCATAGAGCCGCAGCTGCTTGCCGGCCAACACGCCACAGCGAATGGTGACTACCCACTCGCCATTGCCATCGGCATCCATCCAGCCAACGGCGCCGCAGTAGAAGCGGCGATCGTACCCCTCGAGCCGAGCGATGGCCTGACGCGCTGCCGAGAGCGGTGTGCCGCATACCGCCGGCGTCGGGTGCAGCGCCAGCGCCAGTGCCAGCACGGGAGAGGGTTCATGGAGCCGCCCGACGATACGGGTCGAGAGGTGCCACATTGTAGGAGTGGCGATCACCTGCGGCTCTGGGGGGACGTCCAGCTCGCGGCAGAAGGGAGCGAGGGCGGCGGCGACCGCATCGGCCACCAGCGCATGTTCATAGCGATCTTTCTGCGCCCCCAGCAGCTCGGCACTGGCCGCCAGTTGATCGGAAAACGCGTGCCACGGACGGGAGCCCGCCAGCGGATTGCTCACCACCGCCATCTCGCTGCGCGATACCAGCAGCTCGGGGCTGGCGCCAAGCAGGGTCTCTCCCTCCGGCAGCGGGATCTGGAACACATAGG
>NZ_CAWNZT010000264.1:65855-77092 GCF_963878965.1 Aeromonas sp. HMWF015
CGTGTGCGGGGGAAGTCTGCTCAGCGCTCTGCACATCGATGGCGCGCGACAGCACCACTTTCTCGAGTTGCCCCTCGCTGAACTGCTGCAACGCTGCCCGCACTGCCCCCTGATAGTGGGCGGAGCCGGTCACTTCGCTCACCTCGCCATGGAGCTGGCAACAGCGGGCGGGCAACATCGCATCTCTTGCGACCCATTGCGATTGCGCCGGGATCACCAGATGCCAGGGGGATTGGGTATCAAACGGGATGGCGCCGATGGCGATGGGATTGGCCATCCCCTGCTGGCGCAACTGACGCAGATGGGCGAGCAGCTTCTCCGGTGGGATGCCGGTAAAACTGTCGTGGATACCGGAAGCGACCAGTACCCTGTCACCGCAGGCAAAACAGCACACTTTATCCAGCCCGACCGCTGTGGCGGGCCACTCTCCTTCCAGTGCATGGTCACACATGACGGTGCTACTCCTTGGAATGAATCACTGCCTGACACGACTTAAGGTGAGTCATTTGACTCACCAGATATCAGGGTGAACGGCATCCTAACAAGGAGCGAAAAAGCGATCAATACAAATGATAATCAATTTCATTAACTTCTTTTTAGTCAAAAGAGGGTGACGAACGAAACTGAATTTCGCCGATAAAAAAGAGTTGCGATCGGAGCAAATTCAACTCGATAATGATAACGCTTATCATTTGAATGTTATGGAAGATGTAAATAATGAAATCCTCAACCTCCCGTTTTATTGCTCCCAGCCTGCTGGCCACTACCATCGTCACCCTGCTGACCCAGCAAGCGATCGCCGCCAGCAACGCCCCTCAAGCCGATGAGGTGATCACCGTCACCACCACGGCGCACAATACCCGCTCGGCACCGGCCTCTATCTCTGTCATCACCGCAGAACAGATCGCAGCCGCACCGGTCAATGACCTTGCCGACCTGCTGCGCCACGAAGTGGGCATTCAGGCAGAAGCTGACACCAATGGCCGCAGCGATATCGGCATTCGCGGCATGTCGGGCAAATACACGCTAGTGCTGGTGGATGGCAAACGCCTCTCCTCCTCCAATGCCCTATGGCGCGGCGGCAACTTCGACAACACTCCGGTTCCCCTTGGCATGATCCAGCGGGTCGAGGTGATCCGTGGCCCCATGTCGGCACTTTACGGCTCCGATGCCATCGGTGGTGTCATCAACATCATCACCAAGCAGCCGGGCAAAACCTGGCAAGGGGCGGCCGATGCCGACTTCAAAGCCATCGAGGGCAAGGATGGCGGCGATCAGCACAGAACCAACCTGGGCTTTACCGGCCCGCTGACCGACAACCTGCTGATCCGGATGAACGGCGAGGTGTATGACCGTCAAGCCTGGACCCCCACCGAAGCTGCTGACGGCATCCCCCTTATCGAAGCCAAACAGACCCGCAACTTCGCCTCTACCCTGAGCTGGCTGGTAGATGAGCAGCAGCGCTTCGAGCTGGATTACCTCTACAACCAGGATGAGCGGCCTCTCGATATCTTCCGCAAAACCGGCAACAAGCTGCACAGCCGCCAGCAGCAAAACGCTCGCAACCTGTTTGGTCTGACCCACAAGGGGAACTGGAGCTGGGGTGACACCACCGTCATGGCCAACTACGAGACCTCCCAGATCGACGACTTCAACACCAGCTACTCAGCCCCACAGCAGCGGGAGCTGGAAGAGAACACCTTGACCCTCAAGGGCTATACCAACCTGGCGCTGGCCAACCACTACCTGACCCTGGGTGGCGAATATCTGGATCGGGAGCTGGTGGATGCGGTGAGCTACAAGGATATCGGCGGCAAAGAGAGTCACTCCCAAGAGGCGCTGTTTGCTCAGGATGAAATTGGCCTGACCGACAGCCTGACCTTCACGCTGGGCGGCCGTTACGATCATCACGAGATCTACGGCAGCCACTTCACCCCGCGCGGCTATCTGGTCTATGAGATGAACGATGTGGTGACCGTCAAGGGCGGGGTCAGCCAGGCCTTCAAGGCACCGGCACCGCACCAGTACTCCAACGGCTACAGCATCGAGAGCTGCGGCGGCAGCTGCCGCATCTATGGCAGCGACAAGGTCAAACCGGAAACCAGCACCAACTACGAGCTGGGTGTCATCGCAGGAGAAGGGATCTGGGAGACCAGCGCCACCCTGTTCTACTCCGACATCGACGACATGCTCACCTTCAAGCAGTTGCCGAACTCCACTGACCGCACTTGGTACAACCTGGAGAAAGCCACTACCAAGGGGCTGGAACTGACCGGCAAGCTCGATCTGACCGACGATATCAACCTCGGCGCCAACTACACCTACCTCAAGGCTGAAGGCGATCAGGGCCAGGCTCTGCCCGAGCGGCCTGAGCACAAGGCCAACGCCAAGATCACCTGGCAGGCCACCGAGCGGGTCAATGCCTTTGTCGGCACCACCTACACCGGCACCCAGTTTGCCGAGCAGACCGTCAACAAGGTTGTCGTACTGCACAAGCTGCCCAGCTATCAGACCTTCGATCTCGGCACCGGCTTCAAGGTCACCGAGAACTTTGACCTGCGACTGGGGATCACCAACCTGACCGACGTGCGCCTGCAAGAGAAAGACACCCTCTTCCAGAACGTCGAACCGGGTCGCAGCTACTACGTCAGCGGCTCAGCCCGCTTCTAAAGTAGCCAAGGCCGATATAACAGAGCGCGGGCCCATGCCCGCGCTCTGTTAACCAAGAGAATAAGGGGAAGATCCCCACTGGACAGCAAAGAGCATGCAGATTTCCATTTTCATCAGGATCGCTCATGTTCACCTCACTTCTGAATGCTTCACCCCTTGCTACCCTGCCCACCCCTGACGAAATGTTGCAGGCCAGATCCTGTCCGGCACGGCTCGCTCGCCAGATCGCTCGCAGCCGCCAGCAAGCCCGCCATATTCTGCAGGGAGAGGATGATCGCCTGCTGCTGGTGATCGGCCCCTGCTCCATTCACGATCCGGCAGCCGCCCGCGACTATGGTGGCCGGCTCGCTGAACTGCAGGGCCAATACGGGGAGCAGCTGCAACTGGTGATGCGCACCTATTTCGAAAAGCCGCGCACGACGCTCGGCTGGAAAGGATTTATCTTCGATCCCGATCTCGATGGCAGCGATCGACTGGAAAAAGGGCTGTGCCTGGCCAGGGAGTTACTGCTGGCCCTTGGACAGGATGGGCTCGCCTGTGCCACCGAATTTCTCGATCTCACCAGCATGCTCTATCTGGGGGATCTCATCAGCTGGGGGGCCATCGGTGCCCGCACCACCGAATCCCAGCTCCACCGCCAACTGGCCTCGGCCCTTCCCTGCCCCATCGGTTTTAAAAACGGTACCGACGGCAATATCCGGATCGCAGTCGAGGCGATCCTCGCCAGCCGGGCGGCCCACCTCTATACCCAGCCTTCCGGTGATGGCCAGCTGGCACTGGTGCGCAGCCATGGCAACCCCGACTGCCACCTGATCCTGCGAGGTGGCCGCCAGCCCAACTATCAGAGCAATCATGTGACAGAGGCTGGCGAGCTGCTGCGCCAGCACCATCTCTCCCCTCGCCTGATGGTTGATTGCAGCCACGGCAACAGCCAGAAACAACATGCCCGCCAGCTGCTGGTTGCCCGTGACATTGCCGACCAACTGGGCGCAGGTAGCCATGCCATCGCCGCCATCATGGTGGAAAGTTTTATCTGCGAAGGGCATCAGGATATCGGCAGCAAACCGCTGCGCTACGGCCAGTCGATCACCGATAGCTGCATCGGCTGGGAACAGACAAGGCAACTGCTCGATCTGGTAGCAGAAGGGGTTGAGGCGCGCCGTCAGCAGCGGATCGCCCTCGCGGGATAAATAGCGGATTATTCAGATAACGCAGAAAACAGTGTGGCCCCGATGGGGCCACCTTGTTGTTCGCTGTCTGACGCACGTCAGGCGACTGACTCACGTTCCACCAGCTGGGCTTCAAACTTGAGCGCCAAGCCGTCCACCGGCTTGTGATCGAGCAGACGCAGCGCCAGCTCGGCGGCGCGGCTGCCCATCTCCTCGATGGGGTAGCGCACCGTGGTGAGCTTGGGATAGATGTAGCGGGCGTAGGGGATATCGTCGAACCCCACCACCGATACCTGCTGCGGGATCTTGTAACCCCGCTCCAGCAGGCAAGAGATCGCCCCCGCCACCATACCGTCGTTGAAACCGAGCACGGCAGTGAACTCGACGCCACAGGCCAGCAGTTCACTCATCGCCACATAGCCGCCATTTTCGTCGGCATAGGCGCGGCTGACGAGAGCAGGATCAAAGGCGATCCCGGCTCTGGCCAGGGTCTGGGTGTAACCGGCCATCCGCTGCTGACCATCGACAAACTCTTCATCATCGGAGGTGATAAAGGCGATGTTGCGATGACCGGCATCCAGCAAGTGCTGGCACGCGGTGGTGATCCCCGCCTGGTTATCGAGCCAGACGCAGCGATCTTCGGCGCCCGGCACCTGACGGTTGATGAAAACGATGGGGGTAGAGCCTGCCGCCAGCTCGCTCAGCTCCTCGTCCGGGAGCGCCTTGCTGTGGAGGATCAGCGCATCGCACTGGCGCTGCAGCAGCGCCTGAATGGCATGACGCTCGCGCGCGATATCGTGGTTGCCAGACATGACGATGGTGAACTTGTTGGCCTGATCGACCATGGTTTCGATGCCACGCATCATCTGGGCAAAGAAGGGGCCGCCGCAGAGGTCGCCAACCAGCACGCCAATGCAGTTGGAACGCTTGCTGACCAGTGCCTGGGCAAAACTGTTGGGTCGAAAATTCAGTTCCTTCATGGCCGCCAGTACGGCCTCACGCTTTTCTGGTGCTACCTGTGCCGTGTTGTTGATAACCCGCGACACGGTGGAGATAGACACATTTGCCAGCTGAGAAACGTCTTTAATCGTTGCCACTATCCATTCCTTTATTGTGGGGGAACCTGTCGGTGCCTACGCCCGAGTATACCCTGCGGCCTGATGCAATTCCCGGAGCCAGGTCACCAGGCATGTTTCCTTTGGTAACAAAACCTTACCCGATGATACCCGGCAGCAGGGAAATTTGAAAACAGGGGCCGGCTGGCGGCCCCCGACTCAATAGGCGTGATTGAGCTCCCGCTCTGACATGAAGCGCAGCGGCTGCTGCAGCTTGTGCTGATAAATGAGATCGAACGACAACACGTTTTGCACGTAGTTGCGGGTCTCCTTGTAGGGGATGCTCTCGACCCACACGTCCATCGGCTTGTTGTCACTCTGCTCTCGCCAGCGTTTTACCCGTCCCGGCCCGGCATTGTAGGCGGCCGCCGCCAGGATCCGGTTGCCGTCATAAACATCCAGCAAGCGCTTGAGATAGGCGCTCCCCAGACGAATATTCATCGTCGGATCAAACAGTTGCTGCTCGTTGCGATAGGGCACCCCCAGCTTGCCTGCGGTCTCTTTGGCGGTGGCCGGCATCAGCTGCATCAGGCCGCGCGCCCCCACCGGCGACTGGGCCAGCGGATAGAGGGCACTCTCCTGACGGGAGATGGCATAGAGCAAACTGGTGTTCATGGTGCGCTCTTGCGCCATCTGGGAGAAGGTGCGTTTGAGCGGCAGCGGGAAGCGCAGGTCGAGGGCATCCCACGCTTCGGCGCGAATGCTGGCGAGAATGGCCAGCTCGTGCCAGCCCTGATTGAGGGCGATATGACCAAACTCGATGCGCTGGGCCACCGGATTGCGATCCATGTTGTGGATCCACTCCGAACGGGCCGCTGCAATTTCGTTCATCGACAATAGCTCGCGCACCCGCAACAGGAAGGGCCAGCGCTGGCTGGCCGTGCGCCAGTCCGGTACATGCTTGACGCTCTGGTTCTTGATGCGATAAGGCACGCCGGTGCGCTGGGCTGCCATAAAGCCGTAGAAACCGCGCAGGTTGGCTGTCTCCAGATAGAGATCCCGCGCCGGTTTTTGCTGCCCCTGCACTTCAAGGGAGCGCGCCATCCAGTAGCGCCAGCGATCCTCTTTCTGACGGGCCATCGGCATCATCTTCACCCAGCCGGAGAGGCCACGCCAATCCTGCTCCCAGATGGCCAGTCGTGCCCGCAGCTCGGTGATATCGGGATCCGCCAGTTTTTTCACCGTGCTGTCGACCCAACTGCGCTGGGCTATGGAGCGATCCAGCAGCAGGCGGCGGGCAATGGCACGCTCTACCGGTTTCACCTCGGCCTGGGTCAGGCCGAAACGGCTGCGAAACAGCGCAAGCTGGCGCAGCACCGACTCCGGCTCCTGATTGGCATAGCGGGTCAAGCCGAGGGAAAGCAGCTTGCGGGAATAGGGATTGCTGCTGAAATAGGCCGGGTTCATCGCCTTGGCTGGCTGCTCGAACAGGGTCACCATCTGATCGCCATAGCTCTGCAAGCCGCTACCCAGGGTCGCGCCAAGGTGGCGGATCAGATTGGGGTTTTCCGCCTCGAACGCCAGCGTCATCCGCTGCCAGATCTTCTCCTGGGTACGCTGACCGGATCCCTGCCACAGCTGGAATAGCGGGGAGCAGGCATCGGGACGGGATTGGCCGCTCATCCAGATCTTGCCAGCCCCCTGCAACGCCTCTTTCGGCTTGCCGGTGTAATAGAGCGCCTGATAGTGCATGCAGAGCAGATCGGTGGAGCTCGGCTTGGCCGGATAGAAGCGCAGGAACTGCGACCACTGCTGGCTCTGGGCCAGATAGGTCAGATAACTGCGCTCCAGCCGGTTGGACTGGGGGGTATCCCCATGCTGGCGGATAAAGCGGGTCACATCGTTGTAATCCGCCGCCCCTGGACGAAAGGCGAGCTGATAGTAATCGAGATAAGGGAGCAGGGGGTAATGGGTCAAACGGGCACGAATTTGCTGGAAACGGGCCTGATCATTGGCCCGTACGGCGTCATACGCCTGACGGTAGAGTGTCTGGTCGGCAGTCTGCGCCATCAGGGTCGGCACAAACAGCGCCGACAAAACAATTCCCCATACAGCTTTCACTGAACATCTCCATTAAGGGCAATACACCGCCCGGTGGCGGTGGGTCTACTGCCTCTCATTCTACCCGTTGCCGGGCAGCGCTACAGCGGGGAGCAGGGACTATTTTTCTGCCTCACTCAGCTGTATTTCGCGCAGTTGTTCCGGTCTGGTCAGCCGCTGTACATATTTCTCCAGATAGGGCACCGGCAGCGGCTTGGAGGCGAGATAGCCCTGATAGAAACTGCACCCCTGCGCCTTGAGAAACTCCAGTTGCTGACGGGACTCCACCCCTTCCGCCGTGACGTTGAACCCCATATGTCGCGCCATGGCGATCACCGCCTCGACGATGGCCATGTTGTCGCCATCCTTGGGGATGTCCTGAATGAAGGAGCGGTCGATCTTGAGCTCATCGGCAGGCAGCCGCTTGAGGTAGCTCAGAGAGGAGTAACCGGCGCCAAAATCGTCGATGGCAAAGCTGATGCCGAGCTCCTTGAGCTCGGTCATCTTGCTGATGGTGTCCTCGGCATGACCCAGCACCACGGATTCGGTGATCTCCAGATTGAGGCAGGCCGGATCCATGCCAGTTTGCGCCAACACATCGTGGATCCGCTCGACAAAGTCGGTGGCATGGAACTGCTTGGCACTGACGTTGACCGAGATCTGCGGAATATGGATGCCGTTCTCCTCCCACAGCACATACTGGGCGCACGCCTCGTGCAGCACCCAGTTGCCGATATCGACAATCAGGTCCGTCTCCTCGGCAATGGGAATAAACTCGGCCGGTGAGACCAGCGAGCGACCGGCCGGCTGCCAGCGAATGAGCGCCTCGACACCGATAATATCGCCGCCATCGACCATATGCTGGGGCTGATAATAGAGGGTCAGCTCTTGCTGGCTGAGGGCGTTACGCAATTCGTTGTGAATGAGCAGACGGCGATCCGCCTGCTGCTGCATCGAGGCATCGAAGAAGCGACGGGTCTTGCGGCCAGCGGACTTGGCCTGATACATGGCGGTATCCGCCTGCTTGAGCAGATCATCGACCCCCTGCTCCCGATCCGGAAACAGGGTAATGCCGACACTGGCGCCGATGTGCAGCACCTGCCCCACATAAGTATAAGGAGCGGCAATCTCGGTGATAAGCCGTTCGGCAATGATATCGGCCTGCATCTCCGCCTGGGGCGGGCTGGCCGAGAGCGATGGCAGCAGCAGTACAAACTCGTCACCACCGAGGCGGGCCAGGCAATCTCCTTGCCGCACCAACCGTTTGAGACGGGCGGCGACCTCCTTGAGCAGCCAGTCACCGGTAGCGTGGCCGAGGGAGTCGTTGATGGTCTTGAAGTGATCGAGATCGATAAAGAGCAGGGCGCCAATCAAGCCATCGCGGGCCGCCTCGTTGAAGGTCTGCACCAGAGTCTCGTGGAGTTGACGGCGATTGGGCAATCCGGTCAGCTCGTCGTAATAGGCGAGATCCTGAATGCGTCGCTCGGCCGCCTTGCGCTCGGAGATATCCTCAAAACAGATGACAAAGTGGCTGATCACCCCTTTTTCATCCTGCACCGGTGTCACTATCTCCCACTGGGGATAGGTGTGACCATCGACATGGCGACGCTGGGTCTCCCCCTGCCAACGGCTGAGGGTATTGAGCTCGTAGCCGAGCCCCCCCAGATTGGGCCAGAGATCCTCTTCCAGATGCAGGCCCAGCACCGACTGGCTGTCAAAGCCGGTGATCTGGCTGAAGGCGTTGTTGACCCGCAGGATCTTGAACCCCGGATCCGTAATGATGATCCCTTCGTGGGTCTCGAATGCAACGGCAGAGAGGCGCATCTGGGCATCGGATTGCAGACGCTCCAGCTCGGCCACCATCCGTACCGAGAAGGTATTGAGCACCGAGGTGAGATTGCTGGTATCTGCCGGGGCCGAATAGAGCAGCGCCAGATGGCCCAGAAGTTGGCCTCTGGCATCAAACAGCGGCTGACCATAATAAGTCTGCCCGGCCGCCAGCCAGGGTTGATACTCCTGCGACTCGTCGATCACCTCGAAACAGATGGCCCCCTGCTTGTAGAGCTCCTGACAGGGGGAGCCCGCCAGCGGATAGTCCTTCTGCGCCAGCCCGTCGGCGGCCAGCACTTTGACCCGGTCGGCACCGCACAACTCCCCCACCCAGACCGCATCCACCTTGAGAATATGAGCCAGCTGGCTGACCAGGGTATTGAAGAAATCGAGCCCGGTGCGGGCAGAGAGCGCCTGCGCCAACTGGGTGAGCAGGGTGGTTTGCAGCAACGGCAAAGAGAGGTTGAGAGAGGATACTGCACTGTTAGCGGTATCAAGAGGGGCCAGCCAGCCACAGCAGATCTGCTGGGTGGGCACAAACTGGCCGCTCCAGAGCACATGGTTGAGCTGCCCCTGATCATCTTTCAGATGACCGATGAACTGTTCAGGCAGATGTGATTCATGAAGCCGGACGAGAAAGTCGGCAAAGCCTGCCTCATCTTCCGGTAACAGGCGAGCGGCCCAGGGATGATTGCCCTCCCCTTGCCACTGCTGGTAGGCCCCCTGATCAGAGAGACTCCACTGATCATGTTGCCGATCGAAAAACCACATGACTTGCGTGGCCTGCTGCTTCATTTACCACTCCAACACAACAACCAACCACGTTTGATGTCCAATCAGGCATAGCAACGCCCCCTGCATCCGCTCATCAGATCAGAGGTTGCGAGGGAAGAGTACAAACATGCGATATCAAGCAGTGGAAACCGGACATGAGGTCGACACGAAGTGCTGCCAAGAAGGGACAGAAACGATCCTATTCCCGTCATACTGCCTGCCAGTTTCATGGAGCTCAAGCTGTTTTTGGCACGAAACCGGAAAAGATCACAATTTATAAGTTGCTGAATAGCCAAGGGAAGGTTATGTGACATGGATCACATTTCAATCTTTACCAATGAGTAATCTGAAGGTGAAGACACAAGCAAGACGACCCGAAGGGGGCCAATATGAAAATCGAAATTACCAGCAAAATCATCGACATCACCCCGGCTATCCGCGAGCGCATCGAATCCCGTTTTGAAAAGCTCGAACGTCTTCAGGTGCCTCTCATCACACCTCATGTGATTGTTTCCAAAGAGCGTCTGATGTTCACTGTCGAAGCCAGTGCTGGCATCCCCAACGGCAAACTGTTTGCCCAGGCAGAGCATGAGGATCTCTACGCCGCCATCAACGAACTGGGGCAAAAACTGGAGCGCCAACTCAACCGTCACACCGAAAAGCCGATTGCCCGTCGTGCCAATGCCGCACTCAAAGAGCAGCCGCAACCGGATGAAGCTGACGCTTGATAGCATGCTGCAAGGCTAAAAATTCCAAAGAGCATAAAGGCGGGGTTACCCGCCTTTTTGTTGCCTGTGATTTACCCCACAAGCGTTGCGTTACGTCAGGGAACAGGCGCCATCAACTGAGCCAGTGCAACCGGGTATCCACCCCCTGTTGCAAACGATCGAGGATCGGCAGCAATACCAGCGGATCCTCCTGGCGTGGCATATCGGCCAGCTTTCCTTGCAACCGCTCCCGCGCCAGCGGTGACAGGTTGTCGTAGACAGCCTCATCCATCAGCGGCTGTTTGACCGCCAGCGGCGGTGTTTGCAGCGCCAGCCAGAGCCGTACATCCACCATGCTTCCCCCTTGCTGCAACCGCTCATTGATGGCACTGCAGTCACTCCCCGCCCCTTCAGCCACCAGCACCTCTGCCGGTCTCAGCGCAAAGTGCAGACGCCAGTCACGGCTCTGGGGAGTGGCCGCCGGTTTGGCATCAAACCAGGGCTGCTCCTCCACCGCGTCGGTCAGCAGGGCCAGATGCAACCGAAAATCAGCGCGATCGCCATGCTGCAGGTCACGGTTGAGGCGCTGCCCCAACTGGCCCTCATCGACGAGCAGGTGATTACGGATTGAACTGGGCAGCATGAGATAACTCTCGAAAATGGCGATTTCACTGGTTATCGGCCACAAATCCAATTCTTTTAATGGAAAAATCCTGCTTGGGGGTTCACAAAACCGGAAGATCTGTTAGTATGCGCCTCGCACTTGTGGAGGGGTTCCCGAGCGGCCAAAGGGATCAGACTGTAAATCTGACGGCTCTGCCTTCGAAGGTTCGAATCCTTCTCCCTCCACCATTTCAAGTGCCACAAGTTGAAAGCAATACCCCGTGGAGGGGTTCCCGAGCGGCCAAAGGGATCAGACTGTAAATCTGACG